>CAVTLU010000008.1:0-185055 GCA_963735545.1 uncultured Acidobacteriaceae bacterium | reverse complement strand
ATCAATTTTCCCCGAGCCATACTTCAGGAGGACATCGGCGCATACGCTCGAGGATGATGCCCTCTTCCTTTGAAACCACTACGCTGACGCCCGCTGCAAATGCCTCTTCTTCCAGGAATCGGTCTTTGAACATGGTGAACAACACAATCGGAATACCCGGGTCTGGCCCGTTTGAGCCCGCGCAACCTCCAGGCCCGTTGGTGAAGGACGTGGAAGATCGACGACCACCAGGTCAGGCTGCAGTTCCCCTTACCTTTTGAACGGCGTCCCGGCCATTCTCGGCTTCTCCGCAGACTTTATAGTCTGCGTCCTTTTCCAGCATATGACGCATAGCGCGGCGGACAGCATGGTTATCATCCGCGATAGATCCTTCTGCACGGGCCGCCTTTGGCGAACCTCGGCATTCTCCCGTGGGCGGCGGGTCTGGAGACAATCGGGTCTTTACGGTATTACCTCTGCAGATACTACGAGCCCGGTACACTGGGTGCTGTATCCATTTCCTCGATAGGGGTGGCAGATCCAGCCCAGGGCACTGGTGCGATCAGCCCCTCTCGTCTCCCAAGACCCCTCGCCTTTGGAGGCTATGGCCCCGCCACGGCGTAGCTCTATAAATAAATTGCCAAATCTGGCCAGCGCGGACCTCTCTTCGTCACGATTTACCAGGGCCTCGCTTGATGCAGGTTACAGAGAGTGGACAGCGAGGCTGAGATCAGAATTGCCAATGGCGACAAGCGCAAGACCATTTGCAAAAATCAATGTCCAACAACCTTGATATCCAAAATATTCTCGAAAGCGCGTATGAGAAGTTCGGCGGTGTGGATGAAGGCGGAGTACAACTAAGTTCCTGAGCTAGGCGGAACCTTGAGCCCCACGATTTCGGCATCTGCCTGGCGACGGTGGACGGCCAGTCTTTCCGACGGAGACTGGAAGAGAATTCACCATCCAGATCGATCTGCAAGCCCTTCGCGTTCCTGGGATCGCCCTGGAGGAATTCGGCCGGAATAACGCCCTCGCGAACGTCGGAGTAGAGCCCAGCGGCGACGCCTTCAATGCCGTCGAGCTGGAGCCCAAACGATGCGTCCCTACAACCCCATGATCAACGCGGGCGCGATCGCGATCGCGTCTCTCATGAGAAAGAAGTCCTGCGACGAAGGCGTGCGCACTTCGTCAACAAGATGCAGACGGCCGCAGGCGGACCTTTCTGCGAATCGATAATGCGGTTCTGGCATCGGAAACCGCGACCGGCAACCGCAATCGCGCGATCGCCTATCTCATGCTCAATTTCGGCATTATTCGCGGAGCATCGATGACACCTGATACATTTTCCCAATGTTCGCTGCTGGTCAGCTGCCACGATCTGGCGATGATGGCGGCGACGCTGGCCAACATGGGCTTAACACCGTCACCAAGCAGCGTGTATTCGCCTCGATACGTCAAAGACGTGCTGACGGTAATGTTCACCTGCGGGCTCTACGATCACGCCGGCGAGTCGGCGTACCGGGTCGGACTGCCGGCAAAGCGGCGTGGCGAGAGCGGTATCGTCGCGTCGTAAATCGCCAGGCGAATTGCGGTTTACTCTCCGCGATTGGACGCAAAGGGCGACAGTCCCGGGGAATCGCCGTCTGCAAGGATCTGGCAGCTCAGCTCGGCCTGCACGCGTTCGAGTTTCACGAATATCAGATGAGCTTCATGCGATCGCTGATGTAAGGGCGAGCCTCCGCCCTCGTCTTGCGTCTCAAGTCCCTCTGCCAGGATGGAATCCTACGGAATACACCCGATCTCCCTCCGTGTTTATAATCGCTGCTTCGCATTTGCAATGTTGCGTCTACCGCGGGAAGGAGAGACCGGAAATTAGATCCACGACAAAATCTGAGCCTGCGGCGCGACAAGCTCGAGACAATTGAGAGCGCTCGGCCGGCGGCCTATCCCCGCAAATTCGATTCACTCACACCGTCGCCCAGATTCTCGCAGATACTCCGACCAGACCACCGAGCAACTGGAGGCCTCGCGGGTCGAGGTGCGCATCACACCACGTTATGGCCATCCGGCTCATGGGCAAGGCCGGGTTCGCGCATTTGCAGCAGGACGGCAAGCGGCTACAGATTTATGTGAAGAACACTGTCGGCGAAAAAGGATTCGAACTCTACAAACTGCTCGACCCTCGGCGATCACGTCGGCGTTCGCGGATATCTGTTTCGCACCCGCACGGGCGAGCTGAGCATCCATGTGGACGAACTTACCTTCCTCGCCAAAGACCTGCTGCCCCTGCCGGAAAAGTGGCACGGGCTGACGGACGTTGAGCTGCGCTACCGCGACGCTTACGTCGATCTCGTCTGATGAATCCGGAAGAATGCGCCGAGTCTTTAGAGCGCAGCGAGCTGGTGCGGTCGATGCGGAGCTTCATGGACGCGCATGGGTTCATCGAAGTCGAAACTCCAATGATGCATCCCGTCGCGAGCAGCACGGCATGGCCCCATTTCGTCACCCATCACAATACGCTGGACTCGATCTATATCTCGAATCGCGCCGGAGCTCTACTTAAGAGACTGGTGGTGGGAGCAGCTCGAACGGTCTTCGAGATCAACCGCAACTTCCGCAACGAAGGGTCTCGATCGGCATAACCCCGAGTTCACCATGCTGGAGTTTTATCAGGCCTACACCAGATATCGAGAAGTGATCGATCTCACGCAGCAACTGATGAGACAGGCGCGATCAACGTTACCAGTTAAACCAAAGACCAAATCGAGCAAGGAAGTCAACTGGGCGGGTTCGAAAACTGGCGACGCATGACCATGCGCGAAGCCATCATTCACTATTGGCCGGAAGTGCCGCCCGGGCCGAGCCGCAGATGTCCGACTTTGCCACGCAGGAATCGATTAAAGGTCTAGTGGAGCGCTTCAACTCAGGTCATGCCCACGTCACTATGACCCCAATGAGGCCCCGGGAAGAACCATTGCCAATTTGTTCGAGGCATAAGGCCGAAGAGCGCTTGATTCGCCACGATCATCTACGAGTTTCCGACTGCCGTCTCTCCGCTCTCCAAACAGAAACCCGACCAGCCCGATTGGACCGACGTTGGAGATTATATCGGTCAGATGGAAATTTCCAACAGCTTCAGCGAGCTGAACGATCCCGAGGAGCAGCGCCGCCGCTCGAGCAACAATTAGGGGAACGCCAGCGCGGCGACCAGGAAGCCCGTCGGATCGACGAAGGCTGCATTCGCGCGCTTTCGTACGGCATGCCGCCTGCCGGAGGCGTAGGCGTGGGTATCGACCGGCTTGCCATGTTGCTGACAGACTCGCATACTATCCGCGACGTAATCTTGTTCCCACTTTGCGGCCCGAGAAGGCCGAGCCCGCGAACGCAAGACCCGCGGCCGAGGAAAAGTGATCGGTCGCAGTCCTTCGTGATACTTCGTGTCCTTCGTGGTTACTGCTTTATGTTTTAGCCGCGGGCAAGAAAGGGCGTGAACCACGAAGGGCACGAAGGTACACGAAGGTTTGCATGGCCTTTGATTCAGGAGTCGCCATGCGCGAAGTAATTATCGCCATCGCCGTCGTAATCGTCCTCGCCGTCGCGGGGCTGGGAATATTTGTCGCAACCTTCAATGTAATGGCTGCCACGATCGCATCCAGTCGATTGGAAAAGCAGCTTGGCCGCAAGGTGCAGCTCGGCCAGATGCACCTGGGCCTGTTCCCGCCGAAATTCCGGGTGCAGGACCTATCCATCGCCGACGACCCGAGTTTCGCTGCGCAGAACCTTTTGTACAGGCGCAAGAACTCGGCGTTTCGTGAAGCTGCTCCCTTTGCTGCACAAGTCAGTGAGGGAATCGATCCGTGAGCCTGCAACAGCCTAGCGTCGAACTCATAAGAACCGACAGGGAGTGCCTCGAATTTTGCCTCGCTGGGCAACAACTCCCAACCCTCGGCTGCTTCCGGCTCCTCGGCGCCATTCTCTCTCGGCGAACTTGCCATCAAGGACGGTCAGGTCGCGCTCACCGATCTGCAAAAGGGGGGGCCTGGTCGGTCTACGACCACATCGACTTGACTCTGAAGAATTTCGCTCCCAACCAGCCTTTCTCTGTCGATGTCGCGGCTCACCTGCCGGGCCCAGGGCGCGCAAGAGATTCAACTACAGGGTCAGGGAGGCCCCGTCGCCCAGAACCATTCCGCCGCGACGCCCTTCCAGGAACGCTCGACCCTGAACAGAGTCGCCCTCGCTGGGTTTCGGCGATTTGTCGACGCCGACGCTATGAAGGGTATGGATGGCGTTATTTTCCGGCGAGACCAAGATAGCAGCGCTTCGGAGCGCTTCTCCGCCAGCGGTCAAACGACAATTGAGAGAAGCTGACGATGCACGTCACTCGGATACCCCCATTTCGGCAAACTACGATCTTCAGCGACGATGTTGCCCACGACCTGCTCACCATCCGCAACACCGACGGATGAAGTTCGGGCGACACGCCGCTGATTGCCAACGGAACTGTGAATACCGCGACCACTCCTGCGAAGCTCGATCTCAACCTGAAGGCCAACGGCGTTTCCATTGCGGAGGCGACCAGTTAGCCGCTGCTTCCGGCATTGCCTTCGCTCCCGGAGTCACAGTGACGGGGACCGTGAACGCGGACGTTCAGGCGCGAGGCCCGGCAGATCAGCCGGCATTGAGCGGAACGATACCCGTACCAAGACCTGCAGGCCAGCGGCAGACGGTTCCACAACCGGTTCAAGTGAAGAGCAGTGAATCTGACCTTCACGCCTACGGAAGTTCACTCGGATAATTTCAGGATAATGGTCTCCGGCGGGACCACCGTGGCGGCGCAATTCGCCGTCCGGCAATATGCCTCGAAGTCTCCGCTGGTAGATGCCACGTTAAAGGCCCCCAGTGCCGCATTCCAGCGCTGCTTCTCCATGGCGAAGGCCTACGGGGTCACAGGGCTGGATAAGAGTCGGCGCAGGCACGCTCAACCTGGACTTGCACGCAGCCGGCCCGGTTCGTCCGCTCGCCTCGAATGCATGCGAAAGCCCTGAATGGCACGCTGAGCGTTCTGGATTTCGACACCGTGCGCTACACCGGAGTTGACGTGAGCCACGAACTAGCCTGAATAGCAGCTTCAGAAAGCAGCGACAACGGTCAGGGAGTTACCAACATTTCTAAGATCACGGGGAATATCGCAATCAAGAACGAATACGCAGCCCAGCGATCTACAGCGGTCTCGACATTGGAACCGTGGCTGCGACCCGGAACCGCTGATCTTCACCGACCAGACGCTCAACCTGCACGCGACCGCCGTGCTGAATAAAGCTCAAGCCAGCAGGTGGGAGGCGCCAGCATCGGAGGCTTCCTGCCGACCGCGCTGGCCAACGACCAGGGAGAGTTGGTGATTCCCGCGATTATCACCGGCACGTTTTCCGACGAAACCTAAATTTACGCCGGACCTGCGTCGGTGGCGCAAATGAAACTGAAAGGATTGTTTCAAATTCGAGCAATCCCGCCAGCACCGTTTCCGGATTGTTGAGAACTACTGGGCAAAAACGGAGGTCGGCGAACCGAATCCACACAGCCACAGGCGGAATCCATGCAAGACTTAATGGACATCTGGCGAGAAGAAGAATGTGAGTGAAACGTACTGGACGCGCCCATTTTCAGTCACTGCTTGCGATGCAGCTCGAAGTGCTCCACGGAGCGCTTTCCCGGCCTGCAACCAGGTCCATTCCTCGGCGAGATGATCGCCGTCGGACGGAATGTAGACCGCGCGGTGCATGTGGCCGGCATCCCGGCTGGCCAGGCCGGTGGCGTCGACGAAATCGAACGTAATGATATTTCCATCGGCGAGATGCTGGCCTTCATGCGCGGCTCTCGTTCTTCAAAGGGCGAGACGGTCATCATCAGGCTGCCTGCCATCCAGATAGAGAACATACTTCATCATGGGCTCGTCCCGCGTTCAGTTGCGACATAGCGAAGCTTTCCGCCACAGCCACTGCAGATGCTCTCGCTGACGGTGTGTTCATCGCTGGTCTTCCCCTCCCATGCGCCGGCCAACGCTTTCATTTTCTCGAACGCCTTGCCAGCGTCAGATTGAGCTATGGCTGCACTTGAGAGGCAGATTAAACAACACCAGCGAGGCAGTTCGATGGTTCTCATAGTCATAACTCCAATTGCAACCACGTTTCGGAGATCATAACTTAGTGTTGGCCAAGTGTTTGATCCGGTTACGAGAAGTTACAAGCACAAACAGCAGAGACCTGTTTTGTCAATAGTTCGCCAAGTTGCTTACTTCCGAAGGCTCTGCTGAAGCCACGACCTCTTGACGACTGCAAACGCTGTCATCCTGAGCGAAGTCAGGCGGCGCGCGCTGGAGCGCGCCGCCCGCCAGTCGAAGGACCCCCGTGCGACCTGCAGCGCCACGGACGCTGCAAGGCGTCTCTCTATGGCTTGTACGGAGCCATGAAAGACGCCCTGCGTCGCCACTGCCACCCGACGCGCAAACGGGGTCCTTCGACGGCGCCTCGATGAGCAAGGCGTTTGGAGCCGCAACAATGACGCCCCAGGCCGCGCATTTCCACCGCCGTGCTTTCTCTCGCTATAATCGAAGTAGAACAATCGATTACAACACTGACAGACCGAACCAGTTTTCCGGTGCGGAGGGAAGCGCCGCCGCCGATTTTGGCGACGTCCGCGCCGAATTCGCCGCTCTGCTTTCAGGCTGCGGGGTCTACGACTTAGCCTCGCGGGCCAAGATGAGGCGTGCTGACCGACAGCGACCGCGTCCGCTGGCTGAATGGCATGGTCACCAACAACGTTCGCGATTTGGCAGTCAGCCACGGCCTACTACGCGTTCCTGCTGAATCCTCAGGGCGCGTTCTGGCCGATCTATACGCTTACAATCGCGGGGATTCGTTGCTCGTCGATGTCGACCCGGTCTTTGCTGAGCAAGGTGCTGGAAATCTTCGATCGTTACATCATTATGGATGACGTCGAGGTCTCGAACGTCAGCGGTGATCAGTCCAATCGGAATCGTCGGTCCAAGGCAGCCGATGTGCTTCGAGCGGCAGCACTTGAAATTCCTGAGCTAGACGCGTTCCAGTTCGCGAATCTCACCTGGCTCGATGTGCCGGTAACGGCAGTTCGCGGGACAATCCCAGGCGTCCCATCGTTCGACGTTCTCGAGATAGCGCCGGAACAATCGAGGCTGCCTCGGCGCTATCGTGAAAGCCGGTGCGCGTCCAGTTGGAACCGCAGCGCTTGAGTTGTTGCGAATTGCTTCCGGCATTCCGCGCTACGGTCAGGACATCCGCGAGCGCGACTTGCCTCAGGAGACCGAACAGCAGCGCGCCCTCAATTTCAGCAAAGGCTGCTACATTGGGCAGGAGATCGTGGAGCGCATTCGGTCGCGCGGCAACGTGCATCGTAAGTTCACGGGATTCCTGGTCGATGGGCCTTTGCCGCCCGCGGGCACAAAGATTCAAGCTGCGAGCAAGGACGTGGGCGAAATCACCAGCGCCGCTTCCCTTCCCCTGGCTGGCGGCGAGCAGCCGGTCGCGCTCGGCTACATTCGCCGCGAAGTTACGCTATCGCCTAAGACACTCGAAGCCGGCGACACCAAACTTACAGTGGCTAACATTCCATTCGTCGAAGTATTTCAAACCGTGAAGGAATAATCATGCGTGAGAAGAAGCAAGAAAGCTTTACCGTAACCGACCGCCGATTGTTTACCTCCGAAGGTGAGTTGCGCCAGGAGGTTTCTGAGGAGCGGCAGGTTTCGACGTCCGAGCCTGCGGCAGCGCCGGCGCCGCCACCTTCCAGCAATCCGGCCGGGCCCGCGGATGCGTCGATCATGCCTCCGACTCCCACCGCCGCCGAGCAGCAAGTGCAAGCCGATGCCTACCGCAAATCGTCCAAGGATCTGGACGCGCGCGTGGAACTCAGTGGCCACTCCGCCAAAGAACTGCAGATGACCTTCGAGCGTTTTCTGGCGTCTCTCTACATGACGGCCATGATGCAGCTCGGCCTCATGCACGAGGAAGGCGGGCAGCCGCGCGTCGATCTGATCGGCGCGCGCCAGACCATCGATACCCTCAGCCTGCTGGGAGAAAAAACCAAGGGCAACCTTACGCCGGCGGAGGAGAACTTCCTGCAAAACTCCCTTTACGAAGTGCGTATGGCTTATGTTGAGGTAACCAATGCCCTCGCTCGCCCGCCGAAAACTCCTGTCAAAGGCGTAGGGACTTAGCCCGCGATGAAGGCCAGGCTTACGGTGCTGGGCAGCGGCACGTCGATGGGAGTGCCCACCATCGGCTGCGGTTGCGCCGTTTGCCACTCGGCCGATCCGCACGACCGCCGCACCCGGCCTTCCGTTCTGGTGGAATATGCCGGCAAGACGATCATCATCGACACCACTCCAGATTTCCGCGAACAAGCCATTCGCGAGGGGATCCGCAGCCTTGATGCCGTGCTCTATACGCACGGCCACGCTGACCATGTTCTGGGGTTGGACGATTTGCGCCCGCTCAGCTTTGTGCGGCCGGAAAAAATCCCTTTGTACGCGCGGCCTGATGTGGCTGACGTTCTCCGCCGGATGTTTCGTTACATTTTTGAGCCTGAATACAAATTCGGCGGGCTGGCTCAGGTGGAACTGCATTTAATCAATGGTCCGGTCGATCTGTTTGGCACGCGCTTTGAGCCGGTGAAGGTGATGCACGGTGACGCGGAGATTCTCGGATTTCGCTTCGGTTCGGCGGCGTACCTCACCGACCACAGCGAAATTCCCGAAGAATCGTTCGCTCAGTTAAATGATTTGGACATTCTGTTTCTGGATGCACTGCGTCACCAACCGCATCCCACGCACTCGACTATAGAAAAATCGCTGCGCATCGTGGAACGGGTGAGGCCGAAGCGTGCTTTCTTTACGCACATTTGCCACGATTTGCCGCACGAGGCGACCAATGCCACGCTTCCGCCTAATGTGTGGCTGTCCTATGACGGAATGAAGCTGGAGTTTGAACTGTAGGCGTTTTTGGAGTTTAGCTAGTGTGGAGCGGGCACTCTTGCCCGCGACTGCCAGCAGCGGAAACAAGCGCTGGGCGAAAGCATTGTCGACCCAATGCTTGTCCTAGATCGATGCAGTTAGCGTACAGGAGTGTCCGCCCTACAAAGACAAATGCAAGTCTTTCACAAACTCGAAGATGTCCCGGCCGACTTCGGGCCCACGCTGCTCACCGTGGGAAACTTCGACGGTGTGCATCGCGCCCATGCCCACGTACTGAACCAGATCGTGCAACGGGCGCGGGGGCAGGGCGCGAAGTCCATGGCCGTGGCTTTCGAGCCGCACCCCATCCGCATCCTTCGGCCGGATTCGGGGCTGAAGCTCCTGACGCCCACTCCAGAGAAGCTGCGCCTGCTGGAAGCCTGCCACCTCGACGCCGTTCTGCTGCTTCCCTTCACCCGCGACCTGTCGTTACTTACGCCTCGCCAGTTCGCCGAACGCATCCTGAAGAAGAAACTGCGGGCCCTCGAAGTGCACGAAGGATACAACTTTCGCTTCGGGCACCGGGCGGTGGGCGATGTCGAAATGCTCACCGAGTTTGGCCGGGAGATGGGCTTCGAGGTAAAGGTCTATCCCGAGATGCGCCTGCGCGGCGAGCCGGTCTCGAGCAGCCATATTCGCAAACTGCTGGACGCCGGCAATGTAAGCCGGGCGCGGCATCTGCTGGGGCGTCCGTTTTCCATTCTCTCGACCGCCGGTCGGGGACGCGGCTATGGCTCGAAATACACCGTCCCCACGATCAACCTGAGCCGTTACGAAGAACTGGTTCCCGGCGATGGCGTCTACGTCACCCGCACCCGCGTCGGCAAAGAATGCTTTGATTCGGTAACGAACATCGGCAATCGTCCGACGTTTGGGACCGATTCGTTTGCGATCGAAACGCACCTGTTGAACTTTCATCCCATCGAACTGAATCCTGACACCGAGGTGGAAATTCATTTCCTCGACCGGCTTCGCGATGAGATTAAGTTTCCGTCGGTGGAGGCACTGCGCGAGCAAATTGCGCATGACGTTAAGAAGGCGCGCAGATATTTCCACCTTCTTCCAACGCGGAAAGAGGAATAGCAACGGTTTTCTCCCGAGCTTTGCGGAAGTTCTCAGCGTTCTCTGCGATTTAAGATTGTGTCTTTCCCCGGCGAACTACTACGCAGCCTCGATTTTCCATTGCCAACCAGCCATTGAAAATTGACAATCCCACGATGCCTCAAGCCCTGATCCCGATATTCTCTCAATCCACATCCGCACAACGCAAAACACTGCTCGCGGCGTCGCTGGGCTGGATGCTCGACGCTTTCGATGCGATGCTCTACGCACTGGTGCTCACTCACGTGATGCGCGACCTGGGCATGAGCAAAGGCACTGCCGGCCTACTGAATAGCTTGACGCTGCTGGCCTCGGGCATGGGCGGCGTGCTGTTCGGATTCATCGCCGACCGCGTCGGACGTAAGCGAGCCTTAATGGCCAGCATCCTCACCTATTCAATTTGCTCGTTCGGCTCCGGCTTCTCGACTTCAGTTTTCATGCTGGCGGCGTTTCGTTTTGTCCTCGGACTCGGCATGGGCGGCGAGTGGAACACCGGAGCAACGCTGGTTGCCGAAACCTGGCCCACGGAGTTGCGTGCCAAGGCAATCTCCATCGTGCAGAGTTCGTGGGCCATCGGATATGCGCTGGCAGCGCTCGTGGCCGGCATCGTGCTCCACTATGCGAGCTGGCGCATGGTTTTCTTTGTCGGCGTGCTGCCCGCCCTGGTTACGCTGTGGATTCGCAAAGGCGTGCCGGAGTCGGAGATGTGGCGGGAGCGGCATGAGCCGGTACACACCTCTGAATCCACGCGAGTCGACGTAGCCAGCTACGCCTCTACGGAACAATCTGGGTTTGCTCGCATCTTCCAGCCTCCGTACCGCCGGCATACATTTGTCCTCCTGTTCGTGAACTTCTTCGGAATGTTCGCATGGTGGGGCCTGTTCACGTGGATTCCGCCATATCTCTCGCTGTCGGTCGAGCAGGGTGGACGCGGCTTTGGCGTGATGGGTACGACCACTCTGTTAGTAGTACTGAATCTCTGCGGCATGTTTCCCGGATACGCCAGTTTTGGCTGGGTAGCGGATTTCCTGGGGCGGCGCACGTCCTTCGTCCTCTATTTATTCATCGCAGCCCTTTTGGTGCCCCTCTACGCCATCGCCCGGGCGCCTGCTGTTCTATTAGTATTAGGCGCCGCCGTGGCATTCTTTGGCACGGGAATGTTTTCCGGATCGGGGATCATCGGCAGCGAGATATTCCCTACCAGCGTCCGCGCAAGTGCGTTGGGTTTTACCTACAACGGAGCGCGGACCATGAGTTCGATCGCGCCATTTGTCATCGGTCGAGTTGGGCAAGTGAAAGGATTGAGCTGGGCGTTCTATCTTTGCGCGGCGTCTTATCTGCTTTCCGCACTAATCGCGACGCAGTTACCGGAAACCAAGGGAAAGCAGTTGGAATAATCCGCATGACTGGCAATAGGAGATGAGTGGTTAGTCTCTGGTTCTCGGTTCTCAGATTCATTCAATCGGCTCGACTATCGACACGACCTCCGCCAATTTCCGGTCAGGCCTCTGCACCACGACAATCGCAGTCAACACCAGCACGATCCCCACGGCCTGAAGCGACCCCACGATTTCACCCAGCGCAATCGCCGCAATTAAAATCGCAAACACCGGCTCCAGGCAACTGACGACGATGGCGCGAGTCGGATCCAGATATTGCATCGCGGCGAAATAGAACGAAAATGGTGCCAGCACGGAAACCAGCGAAAAGACAACCAGGAACAGCCAGACCTCGCCCGCGTAATGCGCCGCAACGATCTTCCACGGTGGATTGACCACAATCCACAAGGCTGACGCGCCCAAGGTAACGTACAGGAGCGCCGTCCAGTGGTCGTAACGGCTGAGCAGGCTGTGGCCGCCGATATTGTAGAGCGCAAAGGATAGCGCGGCCAGCAGAGCGGCAATCACGCCGATCGCATCCAGCCGAATACTACCGGGGCCGAACAGTCCAATGACTAAGGCAATGCCCAACACTGCCAGCACCACACCAGCTACTCTTGGCAATGTTGCCCTCTGAAATCCGCGGACGACCATATAGAGCAGCACCCACACCGGGGCTGTGTATTGGACAATGATGGCCGTCGTGACGTTGGTTCTCTGAATCGCAAGATAGTAAAAATAGTTGGACGCGGCGACGCCCACTATCCCAAGCAGGAGCATCCGGCCAAAATCCGCCCGAGGCAGGAGCAGACGCCGCCAGCCCCGCCGCAACAAGAGAACCAGCAGGAAGACGAAAAAGGAAAATGTAGTCCGGCTTTGCGAAAGGATTAGCGGATCGATGCCCCGCAGATTCCCTCCTAACCGGCCGGTAAATGCAGCTCGTCCCAAAGTGGCCGAAATGCCCCACAGGAATGTGGCGGTTGCGATGTAGACATAACCGCGAGCGGAATGCGACTTGGACTCCAAGGGGATTAAGAAAACTACCTTCGATTGTCCGTGCTGGGCTCTGGGTGAATGAGCACCCGAAACAACTCGGGCGCTTCTTGCTTAAAGCGGCTCTCGAGTTCGGTTGAGATGTCGTGCACCCGGGAAAGCGACAATTCATCCGACAACGTGCAGTGGCACGACACATACAACCTGCCCCGCACTCGCTTCAGGCGCACCTCATGTACGTCCATGATTTCCGGGAATGCGGTTGCAACTTCCTTCAAATGTTTCTCTAATGCGGCGTCACGCAGAATTTCATCGGCGCGCTCGATGGTCGCAGGTTCGCTTTCGATGTGTGTGAGAATGGAGGCAATCTCCGGCACATCCTGGCGAATTTCCGTCTCCAGCACGGTAACGCGATCGTGAGCCTCCTTGAGGCTTAGGCGTTCATCCAGTTCCAGGTGCTGTTCCACGTGCAGGTTTCCCTTTACATCCTGCACGCTCACATCGTGGACATTGAAGTTGTGCCGGGTCGCTACTGCCCGCACGCGGTCGAAAATGTTTTCCGTGCGCAGGGCACGCGGCACGGAGTGGACCACCACATCGGCATCGGGCAGAACGTGATGCACGGCGTTCGACACCGCGTCCGCGACCTGCTCCGAACGCTGGAAAGTTACGTTGCGGGCCAGACCGATGGAAACGTCGGCGAAGTAACGGTTGCCGGCGCGGCGAATGCGCACTCGGTCTACTTCCAGCAGACCGTCCACGTGTGAAACCGCGGTAACGATCTTGCCACGCACTTCGGCAGGGGCGGCGTCCAGTAGCGCGTCGATCGTCTTGCGGGCCAGCCGGCTGCTGACGTAGACCACGACCCCGGCGACAAAAAGCGCGGCAATTGGGTCGGCGTCTCGCAGCCAGCCAACGTGGTAGGCGCGTCCCACTTGCACCAACAGCAGACCCAGGACGACCACTCCACTCGACCAGATGTCGGTGGAAAAATGCAGTGCGTCGGCTTCGAGCGCCTGGCTGTCATATTTAGCGGCAATCTTTCCCAGAGCCCGTGAGCGCCAGAAGTCAACTCCCATAGAAACAAAGAGCACACCGAAAGCGGCCAGGCTCGGTTCAATCTCAACGTGGCGGAAAAACAGTCGCAACACGGCCTCGTAGACGATCCAAATGCAGGTAAGGAGCAGCAGGCCGGTTTCGATGAAGGCGGAGAAATTTTCCACCTTGCCATGTCCGTACTGGTGCTCCGCATCGGCTGGTTTGTCGGAGACTCGAACCGACAGCAGCGTGACCACTGCCGCTATCAGATCCAGCGCCGAGTGTGCCGCCTCGGACAGGATCCCCAGACTACCCGTGGTAATGCCCACGAAAATCTTCAGTCCGGTAATGCCGACCGCGGCCACTACCGAGTTCCCGGCCACGGCCCGTTTTTCTCCGCGCATTGACTCGGGGCTATAGATGGCAGGCGCTCCTGACATCACTGCATTATCGCTGGCCGCCCGCATTCCGCCAAGTTGATGCAGGAGGCCGAAGGTGCGGGCAAAAAGGTGGCCTCCCGGGATCGAGCCAAAGCCGTCCCCGGCTCTGTGCTAGGATTTCTTCTGCGCTCTTAGAAGCTTATCTGAAGGGACCCTCATGATGACGTATCGTGGAATTGTTTGTTTATTGTTTGGCGCGCTGGCCTGGGGACAGGCCGCAACACCAACGGCCCCCTCGCCCAATGCGGAACAGAAACCGGCGGCCGCGAGCACCATGGCAATGCCTGGCCAGGCCGAGCCCGCTCCAGCCACGGTTGCGCCGGACGCCGCCGTAGTCACGATCGAGGGACTGTGCGACAATCCCCCCGCCGAGAAGTCGGCAACGTCTGGGTGCAAGACCGTGATCACTCGCGCCCAATTTGAAGAGGTCATTAACGCGATCCAACCCAACATGGCGCCCGCCGCCCGCAAGCAGTTCGCAACCCGCTACGCCAACGCCCTGATCATGAGCCAGCAAGCCCGCAAGATGAAGTTGGACACTGGGCCGAGATTCGAAGAACTCATGCGCTTGCAGCGCTTGACCGTACTCACCCAACTCTTAGGTCAGGCCGTACAAGAGCAGGCCTCGGAGGTCTCTGACAAGGAAATCGAGGATTACTACCAGAAGAATTTGATCGCCTATGAAGAGATCGATCTCCAGCGCTTGTTCATCCCAAAGAGCAAACAGCTAGAAACTCCGAAGGGAACGAAACTCACGGAAGCTGAGACGAAGAAGCAGACCGAGGATTCCGAAGCTGCGATGAAAACCGCGGCTGCGGACCTGCGCAAACGCGCCGCCGCGGGAGAAGATTTTGCCAAATTGCAAGAAGAGGCCTTCCGGCTTGCTGGGCTAAAGGCCAAGGCTCCAGTCCCCAACATGGGGAAGATCCGGCACAATAGCTTGCCTCCCACCCAAGCCGCTGTCATGGACCTCAAGCCAGGAGAGGTTTCGCAGGTGATTACCGACCAGACCGGCTACTTCGTATACAAAGCCGGAGCACGTGACACTCTGCCGCTGGCGAGCGTGCACGACGAAATCGTAAACACCCTGCGTTCGCAACGGATGCAGGCCGCCGTGCAGTCAATCCAGCAGTCCGCCACCGCTTCTTATGACGACGCTTACTTCGGCCCGCCGGCAGAGCCTGGCCGCCAAGGCATGATGGGGATGCCGCCGGGAGCCCCCCCGAGGGTTCGGCCCACCCTCTCTGGACCCAAATAATGGGCGACGCCAAGGCCACGGTCGTAGTCACCGGGATCTCCGGGAATCTCGGGCTTCGTCTGCTGCCCCAGTTGTCGGACTATCTGGTGATCGGGGTTGACCTGAATCCTCCCAAGACGAGTTCGCCAGTGCACTTCGTGCCCATGGACCTTGGGACCGAAGATTCCTGCCGCGAACTGATGACGCTGCTGCGGGAGTCCCGCGCGGTCGCGCTGCTCCACCTGGCCTTTGTGCTTGACCCGGTGCGAACCGGGATACTGGACACCGATCGCATGTGGCGAATCAATGTAGCGGGAACTGCGCGCGTCATCGAGGCCATCGGTGAAACCAACCGCTACGAAGCCGTCGTGCAGAAGTTTATCGTTCCCAGCAGCGTCGCGGTGTACGGTCCCGGCCTGCCTGCACCGGTGACTGAAGACGCTGCCTTCCATGCTCATACCTTGCCCTATGCAATCCACAAGGTCGAAGCGGAGAGAGTAATCCAGCAGCGTGTGCCGGGACTGCGGGGCTGCAGCGCTTACGTGCTGCGTCCGCACATCTTCGCCGGCGCCACCGTCGAAAACTATATGGTTGGCGCGTTTCGCGGCACACCCAACGGTTCCGGGGCACGCGCGCTCAAAATGCGGCAGGGGAATCAGCGCCTTCCCTGCATGCTGCCCATGGGAAAGCGCTATCTGGAGAACCGCCTCCAGTTCGTTCACGTGGATGACATGGCTCGCCTGGTGGCGCACATTGTGCGTAAGATCGAGCCCGAGCCGCAACGTCTGACAGTGCTAAATGTCGCCGGACGTGGAGAGCCCCTGACCTTCGCGCGTTGCATTGAAATGGCGCACGCCAAGCGCATTGTCGTTCCCGGAAAACTGGCGTTCGGATTGGTCTTACGGCTGCTCTGGCAGATGGGGATTTCAGCCATACCGCCGGCTGCGCTTCCCTACATGACCAGCGAGTACCTGATGAAAACCGATCGTCTGCGAGAGTATCTGGGCGCCGATTACGAGAAAGTAATTCGCTTCACCGTCGCCGAGGCCTTCCAGGATTGCTTCGCAGCGGACACACGGACGGGAGCACCTGGTACTCTGACTGCGGAGAAACTCTAGTTTTGGGTGGAGCAGGCGCTTGGCCTGCACAGACTCCTGAGATATAGATTTGTCATTTCAAGCGGAGCGCGAAATCTGCTTTCTCTAGCCACCGGCAAACAGCAGATTCCTCCTCGCTCCGCTCCTCGGAATAACAATTTTGAACCTCGGCAGCTCGAACGCTCGGTCACTCCTGACCTTGCACCACCGGCCGCGTCGCGGTCATCGATTCGGATCCTGCGTCGCTCCACCCACTGCGCACGATATTCGCATACAAACCCAATGCGCAAGCGGCCGCCAGCACCAGTAGCACGATTCCAATGCCCACCGCCCCAAGCAATAACTTCCCTGACCCGAACAGCGCCAGGTACACCATGGCGCAGCCTAGTACCCAAGACAGCAGGTTCCGTCCCAGATCGCGAGTCGGCGAAATCTCCGGTACCAGGCGGGCAATCGGCTTCCATCCGGCGACGTGGGGCCGCACGACACGATAGAACTTCACCAGCACCTCATCAGGTTCCTGCCTGGTCATGAACGTGACTACAACCCACATTAGTGTGGTCACGCCCGTGACCGTCAGGGCCGTCTCGGCAAATACCACGGCCTCGGTTCCGGAGAAGGGCTTGGTCCAGCGCAGCGCAAGGCTCACCACCAGCGCCGTCGCCATCGCGGCAATCTCGCTCCACGCATTGATCCGCCACCAGTACCAGCGCAGGAGATAGACGCCGCCGGTACCGGCTCCGATGATCAGTACGATCTCCCAACCCGCCAGAATCGAGCCCAGTTGCGCCGAAATGTAGGCCGAGACGATCACCAGAAGCACCGTCGCCAGGCGGGAGACATTGACATAGTGCTTCTCGCTGCCGTCCTTCTTCACAAAACGCCGGTAGAAGTCCGCCACCAGATAAGACGCACCCCAATTGAGCTGCGTGGCGACCGTGGACATAAAAGCCGCCATGAATCCGGCAAACACGATTCCGCGCAGCGCATGCGGCATGTGTTCCGTGACGATGCGCATGTAGGCCGGTTCGGGATGCTCCAGACCGGGATAGAGAACGATTACCGCCAACCCGGCCAGAATCCAGGGCCAGGGCCGAATGGCATAGTGCGCGATATTGAACCACAGCACGGACAGCAGGCCCTGGCGCTCGTCGCGCGCGCTGAAAATGCGCTGCGCGATGTAACCTCCCCCACCGGGCTCCGCGCCGGGATACCAAAAAGCCCACCACTGCAGCCCTAGATACACGGTGAATGTGATCACCGGTAGCGCCCACAAAGCCTGAAAAGAAAACGGGCGCGAGAAGTCAGGAAAGAATGCGAGCGGATCGCTCGCGGTCGGTCCCGCGGCCGCTCGCATGGCGCCGAGCTTGTTCAGCATCGCATGCATCCCGCCGATGGCCGCGATGGCGTACCAGGCCACCGCGATCACGATCGCCATCTTCAGCACAAACTGAAACAAGTCGGTCCACAGCACGCCCCACAATCCGCCCAGCGCCACATACAGCCCGGTAAAAGGAATCAGGAAGAACACGCAAATCCAAAGCGCGTTGGTCTCGCTGACTCCCAGACAGATGGCGACGATGCTGGTCATGGCCTTGGTCACCCAGCCCAGAATCAGGCAGTTCATCAGCAGCCCGAGATAAACCGCGCGAAAACCGCGCAGGAAGGCCGCCGGCTTGCCGGAATAGCGCATCTCGGCGAACTGCACATCGGTCAGGAGCCCGGAACGGCGCCAGAGCCGCGCGAACAGGAACACCGTCATCATCCCCGACGGCAGGAAGCACCACCACAGCCAGTTGCCCGCGATGCCCAGCTTGTAAACCAACCCAGTGACCAGCAGCGGCGTGTCGGCGGCAAAAGTGGTCGCGACCATGGACGTTCCCGCCAGCCACCACGAGACGTTGCGGCCCGAGACGAAGTAATCATCTACGCTCTTGCCAGAGCGGCTGCGAAAGTAAAGACCCAGAAACAACGTGATCGCGAGATAGCCAACGATGGCGGCCCAATCGAGGAGGGTAAAGTTCATGGCGGTCGAAAGCATACCACCACGGTTCAGGAGTCGAACCAGAAAAAGCGCCTGCAATGCGGGAGTTAAATCGATTCAGGAAAAACTATACGACTCCGCCGGTATACCGCAGTTCCACCACGGTGCAGTCGTCGTTGAGGGGGGTGCCGGCGCAAAATTCGTTCACCGCTTTGAAAATGTCATCGAGCGTGCCTTGCTTGGCGGCCACGGCTTCCAGGCGCTCATTGTCGAAAAAGTCGCCCTTGGCATTCTCGGCTTCGGTCACGCCGTCGGTTACGAGCACCAGACGATCGCCCGCATGAAAATTGCAGCGGTCACTTTCGTAGGCGGCTTCCGCGAATCAGCCCCACCGGCAAGTTCCCATGCGAAGGACGAATCACCTCCCCGCTGCAAACCATCAGGGGTGGCACGTGCCCGCAGTTCACATATTCCAGTTCGCCGTCGTGGCGAAGCCGCGCAATCACCAGGGTCGCGTATTTTTCGCCGATGTGTTTGTGGGTAAAGAAACCATTGACCGCGGCCACAATCTCGGTGAGAGCCATCCCCGCGGTGAGCTGCGAATAGATCATTCCCTGCAGGGTGGAAGCCAGCAGCGCCGCCGACACTCCCTTGCCGCTAACGTCGGCCAGCACCACCGCCAGGCCATCTTTGGTATTCACCGCGTCAAAAAAATCGCCGCCGATCTCTTTGCAGGAAAGATTTTTTCCCACCAGCCGGGCAAAGGGCACTTCGGGAATGGTCACCACCATGAGCCGTTGCTGAATGGAGGCCGCAATCGACAGCTCCTGCTGATAGCGGCGCGCCGCATCCTCGGCCTGCACCAGGCGCGCGTTCTCGATGAGCTGCGCCGCTTCTGTCGCGATGGCCCGCAGAATATCGTTGCTCACGCCCGAAATATCGCGCGAGGCGAAACGCGAATCCACATACAGCGCGCCCATGACTTCGCCTTCCGCGGTGGCCGTATTCTTCTCACGAGTGGCCTGGATCTGCGGCTTGCGCAGGGGAATGCAAATCACCATCCGCAGATCGAAAGCTACGATGCTATGTCTGCCGGCGAGATCGAGCGACTTGCTGGTATCGGTGATCAGGAACTCCGAGTTCGACTTCAGGGCATCGTCGAGGGTGGAGTGCGAAATCGTTTTGTCGTCCAGCATCGCCTCGCCCTTGGCATTACGGCCCGCGGCCAGGCGCAGTTTTCCGTCTTCGTTTTTCAGGAAGACGTAGGCCCGTTCCGCCTTCGTGAGCTTCAGAGTGGCATCCAGCAGCGTGACCAGGATTTCATCCAGCACCCCGGTCGTGTTGAGCTTGCGGGCCGCTTCCAGAAACAGCGTCAGCTTTTCCAGGTCTGTCGTGCCCGTGGTCCCGGTGGGGATGTGAATGCCGGAGATCTGGCTGAGGAACTCGCGGGCAGTGTTGGAAGTTCCCTGCACTGGATGGAAGACCACGTAATTCACATCGCGGGCACCGAACTCCACGCGGTCATTGCGCTCCAGCATCTTGCGCTGGACGCGTTCGCCATTGACGAAGGTGCCGTGCTTGCTGCCTTCGTCAACGACGTGGAATTCGCCGTTCTCCGAAACAATCACCGCGTGGTCCCGGGAAACGCGTGGGTCTGCGATTACCAGGTCTTTATCGATCTTTCGCCCAACCGTGAAAGGGCTGTGGTCGAGATTGATCGTCCGCTGTTCACTGCCTTGTACAAAGACAAGTGTGGGAAATACTCCCGATCCCTCCCCCGCAGGGTTCGTTATGGTTGAGACGGACATATGGATTCGAAACCGATACCGGACGTTCTCGCGTCCACCAGAATCTCACTGCGCAACACTAATGATGACAGGATTGCAGACCAGGGGGAAGAGGGTTCTCGCCCCCCCGTTCTATTCATGGCAGCAGGATTATGCTCAGGTTTGGGCCCGTCCGTCGCTTAGGCGGTCTTGCGGAAAGCCGCAACCGCCGCCTGCTCGCTGTCAAAAGCTTCAAAAACGCTAACCAGCTTGGTGACCTGCAGGACATCCCGCAGGCGCTGCCCAAGCCCGCTCAGCTTGATATCGGCGCCGGCGGAGCGGGCGGAAGAATACACGCCTACCAGAGTTCCCAGACCGCCGCTGTCGATATAGTTGACATCAGCCAGATTCAGTACGATCTGGCGCGACGATTCCAGAACATGCTTGAGTTCCTGCCTTAGGGCCGTCGCTTCCTCGCCAAACAGGATGCGGCCATGGCACGAGACAATCGTCACGCCATCCGCCACTCTCGTCTCGATCTTCAGGTTCATCGAATCCTCCGAATTCTTGTGGAGCCAAGTGTTCGAGAAGCCTACCGCGTGGGACCGCGCTAATGCAAGCGAGGCGGCAAGGAGTGGCTTAGACTTTGACTTCCTCTGTGCTTCCCTGTGCCCCCTGTGTTCTAGGGTTTAGGTCGGACACTTGATCAGAGTTTCCCTAAAGGCATGAACCACAAAGGACATGAAGGTACATGAAAGGACTTTTCTGGGAGTTTCTTGTTTCCCTTCGCGGGTCTAGTGGGCAAGATGGCGTCAGTTCTGTAACGCCCTCGAATCGCGAATGCATATGGCGAGCAAGCCCAACACCACCAGAGGAATCACGAGATTCGTCCACAAAGGCACGGCCCAGGCTCGCTGAACTGCCGCCGCCGGCAGGAACAGTAACGCCAATAGCAGCGCCAGGGACGCGATTCCAGGCCAAAAAACCACCAAGGCCGCAACGCTGCACGCCATTCGACTGGCACGACTGCGCTGCCAGAGGGTCTTCCACGCCTGCACGATAAGAAATATACCGGGCAGCAGCAATAGCTGATTGTAAGGCGCCACCATGGGCACGACTACAACCGTCACGGTCAGTACCCAGCCGAGCGCCAGATTGAACTCCTCGGAATTCGCCGCCGCCCGGCGCCACCGCCAACAAACTACCGCCGTTGCCGCCACAAAGACCAACGTCAGCACTGTCCCGCCGGTGCGGGTGGCCAGGTGGTCGAGCAACGATCCTCCCCCAGTGTACCGCTCATACGCCACTACACCCCGCGCGAATCGCCCGAACCACCCCGGCAACACATACTCACCGCCCGCGGCCAATAGCAGCGCGGTCGCCGTAAATCCCCAAAAAAATTGCTGGCGCTTCTTCCACCCGCTGAATGTCCACAGCATGAGCCACGCCGCGGGGAGCACCACCAGTTGCGGCTTGATCGTTGCAATCGCGAGCAGCACTCCGGCGAGAAGAAGTTCTCCCCCGGCTATGAGGACCGCGCTGCCCGCAATCAGGCTCGCGACCAGAAGGGTCAACTGCTGCAACTTAATTCCCTGCACGGTCGCAAAGCTGCCGAAAACCAGCGCCATCAGGATGGCAAGTCCCACACCGGACGGCTGCCAGCGCAGCACGATCAGCCAAAGCAAGACGCTGATCGCCGTGAGGATCACGAGCGCCCAGATAAACGCGATCCGCACCAGCCAAAACGGCGCCCAGATGGTGGGCGCCAAAAGGAAGACTACATAGACTGGATAAGCAAATCGCTGTTCGTCCTGGGGGTCGCCTGGCCGTTTGGGGTCCAGCGCGTGTCCGTAGTATCCAGCCTGAATGTCGCGCGTGACCTCGACACCGTAAGGATCGCGGTGATTCAACAGAAGCTCCCGAGCCCCCATCCAGCGTGGGTAAAGATCCGAGAGCACTCCGCGCGGCCGGTTATGTGCGGCTGAGTCAGCGACCTGGAATGGAATGAGAATCCGCTGCGTGTAGAGCCAAACGCCCCCCGCCATTAACAGCGCCAGCAATAGCCCGAGCTTGGAATTGTTCTGCAATCTGGCGGAAGCGAAACTGCTCCATGTTACAACTTATGCGGTCGAGTCGAGCATGCGAGCCCGAATCCTTATTTCCGCATCTATCGGATTGGCCAGCGGCCTCTTCTGTTGCTTACTGCTGACGCACTTACATCTGGACGCGTCGGATTTTCGTTGGGCCATCCGCGCCGCTCAGGATCTGCTGGCACACCGCAATCCATACGCCGGGTATCAGCTCTATCCACTAACCGCCGCCCTGTTCGGCTTGCCCTTTGTCTGGATGCGCCCCGAGATTGCGGCCGGAATTTTCTACGGCTTGAGTTCCGCCCTGCTGGCTTTCGGCCTGACCCGCGACGGCTATCGCCGCCTGCTGATCTTTTTGGCCTACCCGTATTGGGCGGGTTTTCTTACTGCGCAGTGGACGCCCCTACTGATGGCCACGGCATTCTTTCCACTGCTGCTGCCCGCAACCCTGGCCAAACCCCAACTTGGACTCCCGATGGTGTTGACTCATCCCAGCCGCCGCGGCGTCATCGCCTGCGTTGTGGTTGTCCTGCTGAGTCTGCTCGTTATGCCTCGCTGGCCGCTGCTGTGGCTGGAGCACATTCGCGGCTACGACCACTTCATCCCCATGTTCGTGCTTCCCGGGCCGCTGCTCGCCCTGGCTGCGTGGCGCTTCCGGCAGCGGGACTCGCAGCTACTGGTCCTGATGTCATTCATGCCGCAACGCTGGTTCTATGACGCCTTCCTTCTCTGGCTTATCCCCAAAACCCGCCGCGAACTGGTATGGACGGTGTTCTTCAGTTGGGTTCCCGGAGTCTGGCGTTGGTACAACGTGCCCCATAGCTGGACTCAGGTAGGAAGATGGACAGTCGTGTTTCTGTATCTACCGATGTTGGCAGTTCTCCTGGTTCGATGGTGGAGCGAGACCAAAGCAAGTCGCAATTCTGCCTCCGCGCATTAGAGACCCGCCACGAGTGCAGCTCTGCGCTGCCGCACGACCCCGGCCAGCGAAACCCCCAACAGCAGCATGGTTGAGAAAGCCAGCGTAGAGAATAGTTTCGTACGTGATATGAGAAACCAGAAGAGCGGGCTGAAGGACAACACCGCGACCGAGATCAGAAAAACCGTTCGCGGCCACCCTCGAATCTCAGAACTGCCAAGAACCCTCCCAGTCAGGCCGAGCATTGGGACCAGAAGCAGAGTCATGTCATGGCCGTAAGCGTGGTAGCTCGTGCACAGAGTCACAACAACCGTTAAAGAGAATCCGGCGAAATCCAACGTCGCGTCCTCGTCACCTGCCTTCCAGAGCCACGCGCAGATAAGAACCCCGGCCACCGCAACCGGGATCAGGAGACCCGCAGGGGCCCGGCCTAGCAGCGTCGTCATCACACCCCGCAAGTTTGGCATGACTTGCGGCGAAACCGCGCCAACGATCAGAGTATGCGGATAGGCGGTCAGTCCGTGCCATCCTACGAGTGCAATCGACACCAGGAGCAGAATTGATCCGACCAGGGAAAATCCCCAAAACACCTTCCACTTTCGCCGCAGCAGGTAAACCAACGCAACCGGAATAGCAAATTGGAACTTGACCAATCCGAGCCCGAGCCACATGCCAGCCGAAAACTCCCTCCCACGCCGCAGTGCGGCATAGCTGAGAGCGAAGCTCAGGAGCACGATAATCGAGTCCTGCCCCTGAAGAAGGTCCACTGCCACGGGAAAGTAGGCTAGGCACAGAAGACCTGTCCAAGGTTCGGGCAGGAGGATATCCGCGGGCGGGCCGCGGCCGAAGCAGACTGGAATAATCAGTATGAGCAGCAATATCTTGATCGCCGTCCACAACAGGACCGCAGTCGGGAAGGAAAACCGTGCCAGCAGAGAAAACGCCAGCGCCTCAAAGGGCGGATGAGTGTACAGCAGCGGTCCTTGCCGGATTGTCACCTCCGGGGCAAATTCTCGCTGTATCTGCCACTGCAGGTGCCAGTTGTATAACCTCGCACTCTGTCCTTGTTGCAGGACTTTCCCGGCCGTGTAAAAGATGGCAAAGTCGCCGTAGCCTTGCCGTATTTTGTCTCGCGCGCCCCAAAGAATCCAGGCGTTGAGGGCAATCATGCTCGCCAGATACACGGCGGAAAACGGCCTGAGCTTAGCCATGTTCATAAGCTAGTGCTGGAAACTGTCATTCCAACTCGAAACCGGTCGGATTGAGGTGCGATTGTATACCCACAAATCGGCGGCTTCCTTCCCAGTCAACTTCGCAGAAAAGGCAGAACGTCACTGGTTGAGGTCCGGCAAACAGCCGCTATCATGCTGATGTACATAGATATACGGTCCTCAAGGTAGGTCCTCAAAGTTACGCCAGCCTTGGCCACTGCAGGCACGCTCTCGCGACGCCACCGGGCCGGTTTGGTCGCCCAGTTGCAACATTCCTGGAGTTATTGCGGTCCTCCCCGCCAATTCTTGCCCTCGAAAGGTGGGGTTTATGGGAGTTCTTGCCAAGCTGTGGCGGCACGATGAGGGACAAGATGTCGCCGAATACGCCGTCATGTTAGCCGTGATTGTGACCATCGCCGTGGGAACCATCCGGTTCGTCGGCTCCAGCGCCGGCACAGTATTCACTTCTATCGCCAGCAAAATTCAATAGTAAGTGCAGATTCGATCAGTCCGCAGTCTGTCTCCTCGGCAATCTGACGACCTCGCGATGCTCGCCGACTTCGGCGCCTTTCTCGGGCAGATTCTGCAGCCGGCAGTGCTTTGACCTCCAAACCGGCTTCCAATAAGCCCCTGGGACGGTTCCTCAGCGGTCACCTCGAAAATGGCAAAATCTCCGCCAAGTGTGCAACAAATTGTCACTACCGGCAGACCGCGAGGCAGGGTATGATGTAGCCGGCAAGCGCAGCAGCATCCGGTATCCCTCAGAAATTAAGTGATTTCGGTAACCTAGACGAACCTTGGGGTGCCGAGGTATAAGTGCGCTATAAGTGCGCAGAGAATTGCAAGGGGATCGGCTGGAATAGTCCGCCCCGCTGCTCAGGGTTCCGGTGGAGGTTGCACGATGAGTAACATTTTCCGCAGGCTGTGGTGTGAGGAGACGGGACAGGATATCGCGGAATATGCGGTGATGTTGGCCGTAATTCTGGTGATCGTTGTCGGTACGATCCGCCTTATCGGTACTAAGTCCAACACTGTCTTCTCGCAAGTAGCAAGCGCGGTTCAGTAGCCCGGCGCAGCGCTGAACAACGATGTAAACGATGTACAAGTTTAGCCCTTAGCGTTTTTGGCTCTCGCATTCGGTTGTGGCTCCGCCGTTTACGACCAGCGCTCGTTTCAGCGGTTTCGCAGCGCGTCTTCATCGGGAGATGGAGGCGGCGCTGGGTCCTGTTTTATAGGACGAAGTGGGTAGGGCAAATGTAGTTGCAGTGCTAGTGAGGAGCAGCGATGAATCGCACGCGGCTTTTGCTGATCGGAGTGATCGCCCTCGCGTTGGGGGCGTTTGTAAGCTTCGCCGTCTATCGCAATCTGAAAGAGAGCAATGCCAGCGATAACCGGCCCGGCGTTGACGTGGTGGTGGCTGCCCACGACCTCCAGGTGGGGGCGAAAATCGAAGATGGCGACGTAAAGCTGGTCCGCTTCCCCACCGCCGATCTCCCGCCGGGGGCCCTGCACCTGACCAGGACCGCGGTCGGCCGTGGTGTAGTGCTTCCCATCTCGCAAGGAGAATTCGTTCTTCTGAATAAACTTGCCGGCGAAAACGCTGGGTTTGGCCTGCCGTCGCTGATTCCGCCCGGCATGCGCGCCGTGTCAGTGCGGGTAAACGAAATCGTGTCGGTCGCCGGGTTCGTTGTGCCTGGGACGCGTGTCGATGTTCTGTTGACCGGCAATCCCAGCGGAAGCTCCGATCAGCAAACCACCACCGTCCTGGAGAATGTCGCGGTAATCGCCACCGGGCAGAAGCTGGAACGCAACTCCGGCGGCGATCCGCAGATGACGCCGGTGATCACCCTGCTGGTTTCCCCCGATGATGCTCAGAAACTGACCTTGGCAAGCACTCAGGGCCGGATCCAGTTATCGCTGCGGAATCCGCTCGACACCAAGCAAGCGGAGCTGGGCGCCGTGAATACCAGCAACATTTACAAAGGGGTCCCGGCAGCTGCCAAGCCGGCCAGTCCTGCGCCAAAGGCGAGAAAAGCCAACCCAGTGCAGGCGCCCCCTACGCCGGCGGTGTACCACATCGAAGTGATCGAGGGTGGCAAGAAGACGGATAACAAGTTTTGAAGACAACTCGCGAAGGTTTGAGGTCCGTGGAAATGTCGATCTGGCAGCGCGGTTGGATGAAACCCGAGACGAAAATTGGCAAGACAGCACGAATCGTGCTGACCGCGCTGTGGCTGCTGTCTGCCGCCGCGGGCACATCGGCGCAGGACACGCAGGCTCCTCCGGCTGGACTCCAAGCGACCCAGGCCCCAGACGAGACGGGACCTTCTCCCACCTCGGCAACCCCTCTGCCCGAAGCCACGGGCGCCGCGCCTTTGCGGGTTCTGGTCGGCAAGTCGCTTTTGATCAATACCACGGAACGCTTGAAGCGCGTTTCCGTTACCGACGAAACGGTAGCGCAACCCATTGTAGTCTCGCCCACGCAAATCCTGGTCCACGGCCGTTCCGCAGGCGAGGTTTCCCTGCTGATCTGGGACGAACTGGAGCGTTCCCGCAGCTTCGATCTGCGCGTCGATGTGGACGTAAGCGCCTGCGCCGAGGAAGAGCGGCGGGTCTTCCCCGAAGAACAGATTTCAGTCACGCCTTCGCGTTCCGCCATTGTGCTCTCCGGCCACGTATCCACCGAGGATGTTTTCAAACGCGCCGGTGAAATCGCCCAGGCCTATTCCAAGAATGTGGTCAACGTCTTGACGTTCGGTCCGGTGGGCGCGCAGGAAGTGTTGCTGGAAGTAAAGTTCGCCGAAGTCGACCGCAACGCCGTGACGCAGCTCGGGTTCAATTTGTTTGCCCCAGGACTGGGGAACACGGTTGCCCTGAGCCAGACCGGGCAGTTCGGCAGCCTCTCCGTCCAGAACACCGCCCAGACCACGGTCACTAATGGCAACACCCAGACCACAACCACGACAGCGACTCCGCCCACGGTCAATATCAATGACTTTCTGAATTTCTTCGTGACCCGCACCGACCTCAATCTGGGGGCGGTGATCAAGGCGTTGCAGCAAAGGAATCTCCTGCAGATTCTGGCTGAGCCCAATTTGATCGCGGTGAACGGCAAAGAAGCCAGCTTCCTGGCAGGTGGACAATTTCCCTTCCCCGTCATCCAGCCGGGACAGGGCACAACCGCCGTAACCATCACCTTCAAAGACTTCGGCGTGCAATTAAAATTCACGCCCGTGATTATGCCGAACGGCAACATTCACCTGAAGGTGGCTCCCGAAGTCAGCACCCTCGACTTCACCAATGCGCTGACGATTTCGGGCTTTACCATTCCCGCGATCAGCACCCGGCGTGCGGAGACCGAATTCGAATTGCAGGACGGCCAAAGCTTTGTCATCGCCGGACTGATGGACAACCGAGTCACCGATCTGGGTAACAAGACGCCATGGCTCGGAGACATTCCGATCATTGGGACTTTTTTCAGGAGCAAGAACTTACAGAAGAGCAAGACTGAGTTGATGGTCTTGTGTACCGTGCGCCGCATCTCGCCGAGCACCCAGGGTCAGGAACTGCCCAGGCAGCCGGAGCCTTTCCTGGATAAGAACAAGTTTGATACTCCGAAGTCGATTGCTCCAAAGCTGCCTGGCAGGTAATCGGGGAAGCGGGCGCGGTAACGTCGCAAAGCCGCTCCGAAGCGGTGGATTTTCGTGGTCAGGGATCTGCGGGGAGCGAGCAGGGTAATGGCGGAACTTCCGGTCGTAATCATAGCGTCGGACAGCGAACAACGGGCGGTGCTGCAGGTGTTAGTCGATGGCACCAGCGTGGCGCGTTCCGTGCACACTTCTGCCAGCTTTCCCGTCGCGGCTGCGGATCCGGTCGTGCGCAAAATCCAGAGCGCCAATCCGGCAGTCGTGCTGGTGGACATCCCTATCGACAATCCCGCTTTAGCCTTGCGGGCCATTGAATTGCTGCAGCAGGAACTCCCCGACGCCGCTTTGTTTGCCATCGGCAGTATGTCCCAGCCCCAGGTGATCGTAACCGCCATGCGTTCCGGAGCGCGTGAGTTCATCGAACGGCCCACCACCACCACCGATCTTCTCGAGGCCTTTGTCCGCCTGAGTTCCGCGCAGCGTAAAGTGCAGCGCGAGGAAGTTCGCGGCAAAGTGTTTACCGTGGTCAACGCCAAAGGCGGAAGCGGAGCTACCACAATCGCCGTAAATCTTGCCCTTGCTCTGCAAGCGGCACACGGTAACACTGCACTAGTGGATGTTGCGCCCCTGGGCCATGCCGCGTTACACATGAACCTTAAGCCGGTGTTCAGTGTGGGGGATGCGATCCGCAACCTGCACCGCCTGGATCATTCCCTGCTGGAAGGCTTCATGGTCCGGCACGAAGGCGGCTTGCAGGTGCTAGCCGGCCCGAATACTCCGGTCATCGTAGAGCCCTCCACCGCCGAGTTCGCAAGGCTGTTTGACATGCTGGTCAGCCACTTTCGCTACGTAGTAGTGGACGCTTCCACGCGCATGGACACCACCACGCGCCTGGTCAGTAACCTCTCCGAAACCGTGTTGCTGATAGCCCATGCCGACGTAGCCTCGCTGTGGAGCGTGGCCCGCATTCAGCAGTATCTGGGTGAGACCGGTGGAAGGGATCGAGTCCGGCTGGTGTTAAACCGCTTCCGCAAGATTCCGGGTTTCAGCGAGGCCGATGCCGAAACCGCGGCCGGCATCAAGTTGCTGTGGAAAATACCCAATCAATATTTCGCGGTATCGACCGCTATCGACCGGGGCGTGCCCCTGATGCACCAGAATCACACCGATATTGCACGCGCCTTTATCGGTTTGGCCGCCCGTTTGACCGAAAACGACCCGGATGTGAAACGCGCAACCTGGTCCCTGTTTAAGACTGTGTAGACTGACTTATGGCGAATTTGCAGAGCTTCGAGAAAGCCGAGTACCAGCAGGTAAAGGCCGATCTTCACCGCAAGATCCTGGATCGCCTGGACCTTGAGAAGCTGGGGCGCACCCCGGGAGAAGCGGCGCGCGAAGAAGTCCTGCTGCTGATTCGCAACACCGTTAACAGCGAAGCCGTGCCCCTGAGTTTCGCCGAGCGCGAGCGCCTGGCGCGGGAGATTCTGGACGAGATCTTCGGTCTCGGCCCGCTGGAACCGCTGCTCAAAGATCCAACCGTTTCCGACATTCTGGTGAACCGTTACGACCGAGTGTACGTGGAGCGGGCGGGCAAACTTGAGCCCACCGGCCTGAGCTTCAAAGACAATGGGCATTTGATGCAGATTATCGACCGCATTGTTTCGCGCGTGGGCCGGCGCGTGGACGAATCCTCGCCCATGGTCGACGCCCGGCTCGCTGACGGCTCGCGCGTGAATGCCATCATTCCGCCGCTGGCCATTGACGGGCCGTGTCTTTCCATCCGGCGTTTTGGCAAGGATCCCGTCACCGCCCGCAACATGCTGGAGAACAAAACGTTGACCGAGCCCATGCTGGAACTGCTCTCGGCCATGGTCAAGGGGCGCCTGAATATTCTGATCTCCGGTGGAACCGGCGCCGGCAAAACCACGCTGCTGAACGTGCTTTCCGGTTACATCCCCAACACCGAGCGTGTAGTCACCATCGAGGACGCGGCCGAACTGCAAATGAAGCAGGAGCACGTGGTGCGGCTGGAAACCCGCCCCCCCAACATCGAAGGCAAGGGCGCGGTGCGGCAGCGGCAGTTGGTCATCAACAGTCTGCGTATGCGTCCCGACCGCATCGTGGTCGGCGAGGTCCGCGGCGAAGAAGCCTTCGACATGATGCAGGCCATGAACACCGGCCACGAGGGCTCGCTCACTACGATCCACGCCAATTCCACGCGCGACGCCATCGCCCGCCTGGAGAGCATGTTCTCCATGGCCAATCTGAATATCCCGGAGCGCGCCGTGCGCCATCAGATCGCCTCGGCAATTCACGGAATCGTGCAAGTCGCGCGTATGGTGGACGGCACACGCAAGATTACCGCCGTCTGCGAAGTCACCGGCGTGGACTCGGACATAATTACCATGCAGGACGTTTTTGTTTTCGAGCGTACCGGCGTCGATGAAGGCGGCAAAGTTCGCGGCCTGTTCCGCGCCACGGGTATCCGGCCGAAGTTCGCGGAGCGATTGGCAACCGGCGGTTTCCGCTTGCGTTCGACGCTGTTCGATTCCAGGATGGAGGTCTAGCCAGGCAAGGTTTTCCGCACGGCGGAGAGACATGTTAGTTCTGATCGTCATTATCGTGTTCGCGGTGGTTTCGCTGGGCATCTTTGCCCTGGGTTCCGCGCTCGACCAGCGCAGCGCCCGGGCTCGCCTGCTGCGCGATCGCCTGGCCTCGGTGCAAAAGGCTGCCGAGCGCGAGCCCAGCGAGGAACTGGCGCTGTTGCGCGATGAAGTGCTGAGCGAAATCCCGGCACTCGATAACCTGCTGCGGCGTTCGGCTCGGGTTTCCAATCTCCAGTTGTTGCTCTCCCAGGCCGGCCTGGACATGCGGGCGGGCAATATGCTGATGCTGTGCGCGGTCAGCGGACTGGTTCTGGCCGTAATCGCATATTACGTAGGCCAGTCTCTGATCTTTGCCTGGGTAGGCCTCATCATCGGCGCCATGCTGCCCTACTCTTACGTCTCGTACCGGCGCACGCGCAGATTCCAGAAATTTGAGGAGTTGTTCCCCCAGGCCATCGACACCCTCGCTCGGGCCGTGCGCGCAGGGCACGCCTTTACCACCGCTCTGGAATTGATCGCCAACGAGGTCTCCGAGCCGGTCGCAACCGAGGTCCGCAAGTTGTTTGAGGAGCAGAAATTCGGCCTGCCGGTGCGCGATGCGCTGATGAACCTGGCGGAGCGTATTCCGCTGGTCGACGTGAAATTCTTCGTCACTGCCGTCATGTTGCAGCGCGAAACTGGCGGCAATCTGGCGGAGATTCTCGACAACCTCTCTTACATGATCCGCGAGCGCTTCAAGATCCTGCGCCAGGTGCGAGTGCACACGGCTCAGGGGCGCCTCACCATGGCGCTGCTCATGGCGTTGCCCCCGGTCATCGTGGTGGTGATGCTGGTCATGAACCCCAGCTTCATCCGCCCCTTATTTACGGACCCGATTGGCCACGCCCTGGTCGTGGGTGGCGTCACGTTACAGACGATTGGTTACTTTGTGATCCGGAAGATTATTCAGATTCAGGTTTAGCCGGTTCAGGTTGCGCTCATGCTAATTGCCCTCACTATCGTATTGTTCCTGACTATCGCGCTGGTGGTGTTTGCCTTCCTGGCCGCCGCCTATGCCCCCTCCAGCGTGATCGGCTCGCGGCTGCGTTCGCTCGGTTTTCAAAAAGAACAGCAGCCCGAAAAGCCGGCTTTCAAGGAGCGCTTGGAACAGGCCCTGGACCCTATCAGCAAGGCTCTGCCCCTGTCTCCAACGGATGTTTCCCGCACCCGAGCCTGGCTGATTCAAGCCGGCTACCGCGATCCCCGCCACATGACTCTCTACACCGGCAGCCGGTTGGTGGTGGCGATCGTGGCGATGGCTATTGTGGTCGCCATCACTCAATTCAGCTCCCCGTTGCTGCTGGTGAGTGTCGGGGCATTCGGCTTCTTTCTGCCTCGCTTCATTCTCAAACGCAAGATTAGGGAGCGCCAACGCCGTATCACTCTCGCGCTGCCCGACGCGCTCGACTTGACGGTGATCTGCGTGGAAGCCGGTCTGGCCCTCGATCAGGCCATGATGCGGGTCGGCGAAGACCTTAGCCACGCCCACCCCGAACTCAGCGCTGAGTTCCATATGGTCAACCTGGAAATGCGCGCCGGCAAACCTCGAGTGGAAGCCCTGCACAATCTGGCCGAGCGCACCGGCGTCGACGACGTCCGTGCGCTGGTCGCCACGCTGGTGCAAACCGACCGTTTCGGCACCAGCGTTGCACAAGCTTTGCGCGTACATTCCGATTCACTGCGCACCGAGCGCAGGCAACGAGCCGAAGAACAAGCCGCCAAGACCACCATCAAAATGGTCATCCCCCTGGTGCTGTTCATTCTGCCTTCCATCATCTTCGTAACTCTGGGACCGGCGATGATTCAACTGTATCGCACGCTCGTGCCCGAGGCAGGACATTGAAGGCGCCCACGTCATACCAAAGAACCCAGGGGTTCCGAAGCATGGGGTTCCGAACTCAGGAGTAGTGATGCCCGCAGCTTCCCAAGGATATGCGTTCAACCGGACGCGCGAGGCCTATCTTGCCACCCGGCTACGCATGGCCGGATCGCACTGGTCCCGGCTGCGTGGATTGATGGGAACAGCGGCGGAAAATTTTCCTGCAGGCCAGGCGCTATGGATCGTTCCTTCCAGAGGAGTCCATACTCTGGCCATGCGTTTTCCCATTGACGTTCTCTATCTCGACGGAAACAAGGTCGTGGTTTATGCCAAGGCGAATCTGCAGCCTTGGCGCGTAGCGCCGGTTCGCATGCAGGCGGCTTCCGTGCTCGAATTGCCCGGCAACACCTTGCGCTCCACCGGTACCTCGGTCGGTGATCAGATCGAGATTGGACTGGAGCCACGGGAGGCGGTCACGGCGTGAACGGCGAACTCAAACTTCTGGTGGAATGGTCGTCGCCGTGGGAAGAATTCAAGACGGCGATCCGGCCCGCCTTCATGCGCTCTCCCGAGCACCTGGCCGGTGAAGCTAACGTCGGCCTGTTCCCGCTTCGGGGAATGGTCACCTCCTGGGGTATTGAAATCGCGTTGTTCTTCCTGTTCCTCCTGATATCTCGGGGACTGGACACGATGCATCCCTACCAGCCGCCGCCACCGCCGAAATACGATGTCATTTATTTTTCCGGCGATGAACTACCCCGCATCGCCGATGCCGGCGGAGCGCAGTCTGGCCGAACCGGACGCTCCGGGGGACACGAGGCCCATCACAACACGCAGACCATCCGCGTAGCTCGCGGGGAGTCGCTGCGCGAGAAGGTTGTGGACGCGCCCCGGCTGAATTTGCCGCACTCGGATGCGGCCGTGGCCAATCTTCTGGCGTATAAGCCGGTTCCCGGACCGCCCCCAGCGGAAGGAATCAAGTCGTCGCTGCGCGTCCCCACCCTGCCGCAGACACAGGTGATTGCGCCCGCGCCCGATGTGGAGCGCGATCAGATGCGGGCCGCCCCGACAATGAATTCGAGCGTGATAGCGCCAGCGCCAGATGTTCAGCGCGACCGCATGCAAGCCCCGCCGGCGTTGAATTCGAGCGTGGTGGCGCCAGCTCCGGAGGTGCAGCGCGAACGAATGCAGGCTGCTCCCGCGCTAAGCGCCAGCGCCGTGCCGCCGGCGCCCAGCCCGCAAAACATTACTCCCCTCCGGATTCCCGGGTCGCATCCAGTCCAGGTTGTGCCACCGCCGGTTTCTGCTCCGGTGCAAGTCAGTAATACAAATCCGCGGCTCGCGCTTCCCGCTCCCACCGTAGTCGCGCCGCCGCCCACTCAGGTGACGCGAGAACTGGCAAAGGTTGGGCCGGGCCTGGGTTCCGGTGAATTGCAAAAGCAGGTTGTGCCACCGCCCGTGCAGATGGGGAGCGCCTCCGCAGCGTCACGCAGCGTTGGGGGTTTGGGGAACAGCGCCGTGGTCCCGCCGCCGGTTGAAATGAGTGGCGGCTCGATGGCGCATCAACCAGTCAATGGTCTGGGTGGCGGGATGTCGGCAGTTCCGCCTCCCGTTCAAATGAGTTCGGGCTCAATGGGACGTCAACCGACAGGCGGACTGAGCGGCGGAATGTCGGCAGTTCCGCCTCCCGTTCAAATGGGCTCCGGCTCGATGGGACGTCAGTCCGCAGGCGGACTTGGCGGTGGGATGGCCGCTGTACCTCCTCCGCCTTCAGTCGGTGGGGGCGGTTCATTAACCGGTCGCGGCCGCGGTGGAACGCGGCGCCGGACTCGGTGGCCTGGGCGAAATGGGTGACGTCGCAGCTCCTCCGGGCGGCGGGGGAAACACCGCCGGCGCCGGAGTTGTGGTTTCTAGCCGGCCGGGATCAAAAGTTGGCGTTCCCGGTGGCGGCGGCCCCGGCTCTCTTGCCATGTCTCCAGGGGGCGGAGCCAATGCCGGGTTGGGCGGAAGTGGCGGCGGCGCAAGTATCGGTCGCGGCAACGGTCCCGGGAGCGGGCTTTCCGGGGAGGGCTCGGGTGCCGGCCGGGATGGCACTCTCCATGGCTCCGATCCCAACGCACGCGGCGGAATTTCTCCCTACCCTGGTCCCGGTGGCACCGGCAGCGGAAATGGCTCGGCGGCAATGAAGAACGTCTACGTGAATGGCGGAACCAATACCGTGAACCTGCCCAGCTTTGAAGAGGGCGGATCGCAGCCGATCGATCCTGCCCGCTCTTCCGCCGGGCCCGACGATCGGCCGGGCTTGGTCATCGAGGCAAGTCCGCGTGCCGGTGGCGCTTTGAACCTTTACGGTGCTCTCCCTGGGGATAAGGCCTACACGATTTACATCAACAGCGTATTGGGAACGGTCGTCATGGAGTACTCCGACCCAACGTCGGCGGCGCATCCCTACGGGCAAGCTCTGAACGCGCCCGAACCTCTGCGCGCGGGCTTGCCTGCAAACTTGCAGCACTCGCGCCTCGTGGTCGCGTGCATTCTGGATCGCACCGGAGTTCTGCGCAGCCTGCAGGTTATGGAGTCGGCTTCACCGGCCATGGCCGCCAAGGTCCTTACCGCTCTTCCCAGTTGGAAGTTCCGCCCCGCCATGCGCGGCAGTCGCGCCATCGACGTAAACGTGATCCTCGGCTTCAATATCGACACCAGCGACCCCCACTAACAATGCATGCCGGTGCGGGATGGGAACCCATCCATGTGGGGACAGGCACTCTCGCCCGTCCAGCCACCCGAGTGTGGGACGGGCGCCCGTCCGTCCGGCGCACGAAATGTGCGCGCGCCCCTGCCGCCACTGGCAATCCAGTCAGGCCTATACCCTACTCAACCTTCCCCCGCAAAAAAAACACCGCCGTCTCATCCCCATACGCCCTCTCCCACCCCGCCCCGACCAACACCCCTGCCAGCGCCGACCCCGTCGGCGCCAGCACCACCTCCACATGCTCCCGTTTGAAGACTTCATCCCAACCCGGCTCGACCCGCATAACCTTCAAGTATTCCTTTAGGAATACCTCGCCATATAAGTCATGCCGGTCGTCAACGATAACCTTGTTCCTGGGATAGAGCCGGTAAATCAAATATCCGCCCCAATTATCCGGACAAAAAATCGGCTGCCGGATGCCGCGCTGCAGGATCTGTTCCGCGGCCTGCACCGGAAAACGCTCAGGGTCGAAGTGCGCTGACATCAGTTGTATCGGCCCAAGTCTGCCGCCATGCGCGCAGACCCACAGCCCGAGGGCAACCGCAATCACCGGCCAGAGGTGGCCGCTCAAAGACTCCTCCATGCCACCCATGCGCGCCCGGAAAGAATCGAAGCGGGAAAGCAGTCCCCGCAGCCAGCCCGCAAGCTCGGAATCCGCCCCCTTCCCCGCCAGCGACCTCGAAACCATGGGCGCCGTCACCAGCACTAGGAGAAGAGACGACACTGGAAGATTGCGCGAAGCAAACATCCCGCTCGCCGCCGCAAATAAAACCACCAACAACCGCGACAGGCGCGGCCTTTCCCGGGTTAGCGTCAGAGCAGAGATCGTGATCAACAGCAGCGCTACGAAAGATTGTTCCGCCAGCCCATGAAAATTCGGCGAGCGGAATTCCTCGATGTGGTCCATCAGAAAGCGGTTCGAGAGGTACTGATAGATGTGCCCGTACAGCGCATAGCTGTAAGGGTTTATCAGGCTCGCAAGCAGCGAGAGGGCGGCAATTGCTCCGAGATGTTTCAGCCGGTGCCCCGCCGCCTGACGGCGTCCAGGCTGAGCCGCGGCGAGATACCGAATCAGGCCACCGGTTAGATACAAACCGATGAGGATGAAGCCAACCAGAAACCCGCCATGCACATTGACCCAGAGCACCATCAGAACCGGCAGCCAGAATAGCCTGCGGTCCGCCGCATGCCCCACCGCCGTCTCCCAGGAATCGAGCAGCTGAAACCAAATCACCGCCAGCAGCCAGCTAAGAACATGCGGACGCGCCAACAAATGAATAGCTGCAGCGCCAATGGCAAGCGCCAACAGAATCACCGCAGCCGGCGCACTCCCTCCGCGGACCAGAACCAGCCGGAAGGTCAGCGCGAAGGTCGCCGCGATCACCAGTGCCGTGAAGAAAGCAACGCCGTTCAGGCCCGTGTGCTGGTGGATGTCCGCAATCAGCACGTCGTAGAGCCACTCCCACGCATACCAGGTCTGGCCGCTCATGGTGGCGGAAAAGGGGTCAGTGCGGGTGATCGAATGGGTGCGCAGCATCAGCTCCCCGTTGCGGATATGCCAGCCGATTCCGGCGTCCCCCAGAAGGCGTGGGGCAAAAATGCCACAGCAAAGCGAGATCAGCAGGATCAGGAAAATCAGGTCCGAAACCGAGGGCAGCAGGTAGCGGACCCAGCCCGGGGCAGGTGGATGTGCCGAATCTCTTGGTGGGTGAGGTGGCAATTTCGGCCATGTTACTACGGCATGAGCAGCAGGCCGAGTACTGTTAGAGGGTCGCTTTCGAGGCTGCGGAAAAGCCTAGGGTTTTAGGGTGGAGCAGGGCCTTCGGTCCCCCGTTAAGTGCTCTTAAATGAGCTGGCAGCTTGAAGCCCCTTGGGTACTCCTCAATCTTACTCAGGGATGAAACATCCCATAGCCCGAGCCCACCTTCATATGGTGCAGCAGGCCGTCGGAAAAACTGGCCGCAATCGTCAAACCCAACGTAGCGTGGACCACTCCGAGAGGAAAGATGCTGCGATAGCGCCGGAACATCTCACAGAAGAATAACCCGCCGACAAAACTGGCGAGCGTCAGCACCGGATTCGGAATGTGAGCGACGCCGAACAAAACCGCGGCAGCCAGCACCGCCCACCGCCCTCCCAGAATCGCTTCCATCCGCACATAAAAAAACGACTGCACAATAAACTGCTGCGCCAGCGCCCAGATCGCGTATTGCCAGGCGGAATGTAAGGGCAGAGCACGCGATGGCGCATCCGCGCCCCACCAGGAAGAAATCAGCGGAATGGCAAGCGCAAGCAACACGCCACCAGCGATGGTCCATCCAATGCCCACAACCGGAGGTACGGTGATACCCATTTCCCGTGCAGAGAAGCGGCTGCCAAGCGCCAGCGACAGAATGCACACTGCCGCCAAGGCAATCCAAAGAAAATCGAGAAGCCCTTGCTGAGTCCACAGCGCCGCTTCGATTAAAGTATAGGTGACCGCAAGTTGGAGCCAGACGGCCAAGTTGGCCGCTTGCGCCCGAGATCCCGCTCTGGCTGTGGGCTGGACACCGGAGGGGCTTTCCGGTGCAAAACTTTTCGACTCCTGCAACATCGCTATGAATCTTATAAAGTAAGACGCCATGAACGGCAAGAACATACCGCGGGTGGTTGTGGTCGGCGGCGGCTTCGGCGGCCTGCTGGCGGCGCGCAAAATGGCGCGCCATCCGGTGCGCGTTACCCTGATCGATCGCAAAAACCACCACACTTTTCAGCCCTTGCTGTATCAGGTTGCAACGGCTGGACTTTCACCCGGAGAAATTGCATCCCCCATCCGCGGCATCCTGCGCGGGCGGGACATCGAAGTTCTACTCGGCGAGGTGCAGGATTTTGACCTAACCCGCCGTCTGGTCAAGCTGCCGGATCAGGATGTTCCTTACGATTATCTAATCGTCGCCTCTGGCGCTACCCATGCCTACTTTGGCCACGACGAATGGGAGCCGCTGGCTCCCGGCCTTAAAACGATCGAAGACGCTCTGGAGATCCGCCGCCGGGTTCTGCTTGCCTTCGAACTGGCCGAACGAGGTGCGGCAAGTGGCAAACTCGAAGGCGAGCCCGGCCATGTTCACCTGAATTTTGTAATCGTTGGCGGCGGTCCCACCGGGGTCGAATTGGCCGGAACGCTCGCCGAGATCGCCCGCAAGGTGCTGGCAGACGAGTTCCACTCCATCGATCCCAAGAACACGCGGATCATTCTGCTGGAAGGTGGTCCTCGCGTTCTGCCCGCCTATCCGGAAGATCTTTCGCGCAGCGCCGAAGAACAGCTGCGCCGCCTGGGGGTGGAAGTACACACCTCGACGATGGTCACCGGCATCGAACCGGCGGCAGTGCTGATCGGCAACACCCGTATCCCAGCGGCCGTGATTCTCTGGGCAGCAGGAGTTGCCGCGTCGCCGCTGGGAAAAAAGCTGGGCGCACCCGTAGATCGCGCCGGCCGGGTGCTGGTGAATCCCGACCTCAGCATTCCGGGGCATTCCGAAGTTTTTGTCGTCGGCGACCTGGCAGCCCTGAAAGATAAAAACGGCAAGATGCTCCCCGGAGTCGCTCCTGTCGCCTTGCAGGAAGGCAAGGCGACGGCGCGAAACATCGTGCGCGACCTCAAGGGCGAGCCCCGCAAGAATTTCCACTATCTGGACAAAGGCAGCCTCGCCACCATCGGCCGCGCCGCGGGAATTGCGCAATTCGGCAAGCTGCACATTTCCGGATTCATCGCCTGGCTCTCCTGGCTCTTCGTTCACATTTTCTTTTTAATCGGCTTCCGCAATCGTGTGCTGGTCTTCATCCAGTGGGCCTGGTCGTACTTCACCTATGAGCGCGGCGCCCGCCTGATTACCGGCAGCAGCAACCTCCCCGGCTGGAGCAGCCTGCAAGAAGACCTGAGAACCGAGAACTCCGAACTAAAAACTACGGTCAGCGCAGCAAAGTAGGATTGCAGCGAAATCCGAAACGGCTCCTCTGTGCCTCCCTGTGTCCCCTGTGGCTCTGCTCTCCGCGACCTCTGCGACCGCTCTCTGCGGACTCGGCGATTTAAGATTTAGGTTGGATTTCCAGCACCTGGCCGCGACTCCAGAATTACGCTGCCCACCCCGATTTGAGAGACAATAGAAGCGAAAGGCCAAACCGATGAAGCCGCTCCCTGCTGTCCGCGCCCTCTACGGCCTACTAGCCGGATTGCTATTGTGCGTACTACCCACTCCAGCCTCCGGCGAAGTATTGAAAATCGTGGTCGATGACACCATCCAGCCAATCACCACTGAATACATCAGCCGCGCGCTGATCGACGCGGAGCACAACAAAGACCAAGCCCTGCTGATTGAGATCAGCACCCCTGGCGGCTTGCTAGATTCCACTCGCGACATCATCGAGAAGATTCTGGCCTCGCCCGTGCCGGTCATCATTTACGTCGCGCCTAGCGGCAGCCGCGCCGCCTCCGCCGGATTCTTCATTTTGGAGAGCGCCGACATAGCCGCCATGGCTCCCGGCACCAACACCGGCGCGGCTCATCCGGTGACGCTCGGCGGCGGCAAGATGGACGATGTGATGAAAGAGAAAATCGAAAACGACTCGGCCGCCTTCATGCGGTCGTTCGTCTCGAAGCGCGGCCGCAACGTCGAGGTCGCGGAGAGCGCGGTGCGCCAGTCGAAGTCCTTTACCGATCAAGAGGCGCTTTCCCAGAAGCTCATCGACTACGTTGCCTCGAGCGATGAAGACTTGTTCAAGCAGATCGCCAGCAAGCCGGTTAAACGCTTCGACGGCCAAACTGTGACGCTCAATCTTGTGGGGCAGCCGGTCCGCGCCTATGATATGACGCTCAAACAGCACATCCTGGCCTACATCCTCGATCCCAACGTCGCCTTCATCCTGTTTGCCATCGGCGCGCTGGCATTGTATGCGGAGTTCAATCATCCCGGTGCGGTTGTTCCCGGTGTCGTGGGGGTAATTTTTATTGTGCTGGCTGTGTTCGCGCTTAATCTCTTGCCCACCCGCTTCGCCGCCGTGGCCCTTATCCTGACGTCGTTCGTCCTATTTACTCTCGAGGCCAAGTTCGCGACTCACGGCGTGCTAACTCTTGGCGGTATTGCCACCCTCACGCTCGGCGGATTGCTCCTGGTCGACGCGCCCATCCCAGAGATGCGAGTTCACCTGCTCACTGCTCTGGCCGTCAGCGTGCCGCTGGGGCTTATCACAGCGTTCCTGATGCGGATCGCCTACCGGGCGCGGCGCAACAAAGTCGTGACCGGCGCGCAAGGCCTGGTCGGCAATATCGGCCTCGCCCAAACCACGCTTTCGCCGCAAGGCAAAGTATTCATCCACGGTGAACTTTGGGACGCTATTGCCTCAGTCGACGTTCCCGCCGGACAACCGGTAGTCGTGCGCAAGGTGGACGGATTGCAACTGCGGGTGGATCCCGCGCCGGCCTTCGACCATGCGACGGCGCCTGCACCTCTGTAGCCTCCGCTCAGAATGACAAAGCGATCGCTGAAAGCAGACGGCGCGTCTCGAAACGAATCCCACCAGACACCCCCGGATCCCTCGAATCACAGCGCCGCTCGCTTCACTTGCGATACAATCCGCCGCAGCGGCATTTGGAGGCATTAAATGGATGTCCTGGGACTTGGCTTCTTTGGTATCGCGGGAATCATCGTTGCACTGTATATCCTTAGTTCCATCAAAATTCTGGCGGAATACGAACGCGGCGTCATCTTCCGCCTGGGCCGGCTACTAGGGCAAGCCAAGGGACCAGGCGTCATTCTGGTGTTTTCTCCCATCGACCGCATGGTGCGGATCTCGCTGCGGCAGGAGGCCCTGGAAGTGCCTCCGCAAGACATCATCACCCGCGACAACGTCACGCTCAAGGTGAACGCGGTGATCTTTCTCCGCGTCATCGATCCGAATAAAGCGGTCGTCGAAGTTTCGAATTATGCCTACCAGACTTCGCAGTTTGCGCAAACCACGCTGCGCTCGGTGCTGGGTGAGCAGGAACTGGACGAACTGCTGGCCCACCGCGAGAAAATCAATCTGCGCCTGCAAAGCATCCTCGATACTCACACCGCGCCCTGGGGCGTGAAAGTCGCCAACGTCGAGGTCAAGCAGGTAGACATGCCGGAGTCGATGTTGCGCGCCATGGCCAAGCAGGCCGAGGCGGAGCGCGAAAAGCGATCCAAGATCATCCACGCCGAGGGAGAATTTTCCGCCGCTCAACGATTGGTGGACGCGGCTGCCCTGCTGGCTACCGAGCCGGTCAGTGTGCAACTGCGGTATCTGCAGACCCTGACCGAAATCGGCGTTGAGAAGAACACTACCGTTGTCTTCCCAGTTCCGGTGGACTTCTTCTCCGGTATTCAAAGTATGCTGTCGAAATCCGGCGGTGGTGGCGTGCCATCGCCGTCCACCAAAAGCTAAGCCACGGTTTTCTTTGCGAACTTTGCGGCTTTCCTTTGTGAACTTTGCGGTTAAAAGCTTTCCTTAGCCAGCAGACAAAGCTCTAAACCGCAAAGTTCACAAAGGAAAGCCGCAAAGGACGCAAAGTTGTTAGATCAGGATCCCGACTTGGAGCGGTCAATGTCAGATGCACAGGATACTGAAATAACCTTAGACACGGGCAAGATGCTGGCCCTGTTCTTCGGCCTGGTTGCATTGTGCGCAGTGTTTTTCGGGTTGGGCTTCAAGTTGGGAAAGAACTCCGCGCCGTCCGCGGTCGCCGGCGAGGCCGCGCCCGCCACGGCTACTTCAGGCGGAGCACATCCCTCGGCAGTCAAGCCGGCCGCGGACGTTGAACGCGACCCGGTCTGCCGATGTCGCGTTCTACAAGGCATCCGAACAGAAAGACACCTCAGCGCCGCCTGCCGCCACCAATAACGCTCCGAGAGCTACTAACACTGCGGCGCCGCCCGCCCAGAGCAAGGCCGCACCCGCAGATCCGGCCGTAGTTCCTGCCGCCGCGGTACCGCAGGGTAGCTACTACGTACAAGTTGCCGCGGTCACCAAGCAGGAAGACGCAGACGCACTGGTAGACGCGCTCAAGAAGAAACAATATCCCGCATTCGCTGCCGCCATGCCTGACAAATTTTTCCACGTCCAGGTGGGCCCCTTCGCCGACATCAAAAACGCCGAAGACATGCGCAGCAAGCTGGTAGCCGACGGCTACAATCCGATCCTGAAGAAGTAGGAACATCCCCTTTTCTTGTCATTTCGAACGGAGCGAGAAATCTGCTTTCCCTTGGCGCGGGCGAACAACAGATTCTTCGTAGCTCCACCTCTCAGAATGACAATTTGTGACTTTGTCAGCGCTCCCAGATGTAGCAAGCTTCGCCTCTACAGGCCCGCCCGATATTGACACCCATCAATTTAGAGTCTATTTCTATCAGCCATGGCCAATCCCGAGCCGATGCTCGACCGCGTTCTCCACGCCATTGCCGACCCGGTCCGGCGCCGCATACTTCAGAGCCTCAAAGAACGCGGCGGCTGCTCCATCGGCAAGGATGTAGGCTTGTGCGCCTCCGACATCGAGCAGCGCATACACCTCTCCCAGCCGACGATTTCCCATCATATGGCGATTCTGAAGAAAGCAGGACTGGTCGAAGCGCAGAAGCTAGGGCAGTGGATGTGGTATCGCCGCAAGGAGTCCGCCCTGCGGCAGTTCACTCGCGCCCTGCGAAGGAATTTGTAGCATGGGGGGCAGCCGCCATCGGCTGTCTGCGGAACGTGCCTTCTACCCTGCCACCGCCGCCTGTGTCCTTTGCAGCAGCAGCCGTGCCTGCGAAATCAATTCCGCAACCTCAAAAGGCTTCACCAGGCTCGGCACGCTATTTTCTTGCAGGAAGGCTCGGGTCTCCGCATCGGCCACAGTCGAGAACGTTAGTAGCATCCGCTTCTCCATCCCAGGACATTTATCTGCCAACCAGTGATACAGCTCCGGGATGCTCCATCCCTTGGGCATTCTGCCATTCACGATGACGGCGTCGAACGACTCGCGCAAAAACTGCGCTTTAATTTCTTCAGTCTCCGCTCCAATCAACGTCACCACTTGGGCTCCCGCGCCGCTCAGCACCTCGCGCTCGAACTCCAGCACCGCCTCTTCGTCCTCTACCAGGAGAATCCGCCCGGCGATCGCTAATTCACGCCGCGGCAGAATCACAGCTTTCTCTACCGCTGCCATGGCTGCCGCCGCCGGCAAGCGCACTTCGACCGCCGCTCCTCCTTCGGGCCGGTTGTAGGCCGCAATATCGCCGCCGTGCTCCTTGATAATGCCGTAACAAATGCTGAGGCCGAGGCCTGTGCCCTTGCCCACACTCTTGGTGGTGTAGAACGGATCAAAAATCCGATTAGGTTCCTTGATTCCCGGACCCGAGTCCTGAATTTCCGTATGCACGTGTCCGTTGTGCATGAACACGCGGGCTTTCAGCTTGCCGCCTTTGCCCTTTTCCAGCATGGCGTCGACCGCATTGTTGATGATATTGAGGAACACTTGCTCCAACTGATGAGGATCGGCGGTCACGCTGGGCAGAGAAGCTTCCACCTCGCGCTCCAGTTCGATACCGCTGGCCTTCAGGTCATACTCCCGCAGTGCCAGGGTTTCATCCAATACCTTGCAAACGTCCACCGGCGTCCGTTGCGGCTTGCGCTGGCGCGAGAACGACAGCAGGTTCTGCACGATACGGTGCGTGCGCCCGGCCTGCTTGTACAACTTGCTCACAAAGTCCGCAGCGCGCTCGCTGAGCTGCTCACTTTCCAGGAGCTGGACATATCCCAAGATCGCCGTTAGCGGATTGTTCAGCTCGTGCGCGACTCCGGCAATCAACTGGCCGACCGCCGACATCTTCTCGCTTTGCAGCAGCTGTTCCTGGGTGCGGCGCAGATCCTCGTAAGCCCGGCAGGTTTCCTCATAGAGACGTACTTTCTCGATCGTCGTGGCCAACTGCCGTCCTGTCGCCACCAACAGATTTTCATCGGTGCTGCTGTACTTGCGGGACGCTTCGCGGCTAACACCCATGATCCCCACCGGCCGGTCGGTGCCCCACAGCAGCACCCAAATCCAGGCAGATGGTCCTTCCCCGCAGATGAATTCCTTAACCGCTGGCGGAAGGTGAGGGAGATATTCGGCCGTTATCACCTCAGTGCGGGAGCGGGTCACCAGTTCGCCAAAACCGCCGGCAAACTGCACTTGCTGGGAACGAGCCGCTTCCCATCCGTAATGCCCCCAGTCGGCGCGGCGCCGGAAGGAGTTCTCCGCCGAATCGGAAACGTAAATCGAGCCCGCGTCCGCTCCAAGCAGGGAAATCACCTGCCGCAGGCTGAGATTCAGGATTTCGTCCAGATCGAACGACTGACTGGCGATCATGGCCATCGCGTTCAATGCGTTCAGTTCGCGGTTATGGCGGCGAATTTCGTCTTCCGCCTGCTTCTTCTCCGTGATATCCAGCAGAAACCCCTGATAGCGTTCGATCTTCCCGTCCGCATCGCGAGTGGCGAAGCTGCTCTCCATGGCGGTCAGCAGGCTGCCATCTTTCTTGCGCAGGCTGACCTCGAAGTTGCGCACGTAGTTGTGCAATTCCACTTCGCGGCGAAACGCTTCCCGGCGTCCTGCCGAAGCATAGACGTCGGTGTCCAAATTGAGCGCCATTAATTCTTCACGGCTACCGTGGCCCAGCATGCGTACGAACGCATCGTTGCAATCGAGGAGCTTGCCGTCCGGGGTGGCGGCGAAAACTCCCTCTTGCATCTGTTGAAACAGCAGCCGGTATTTTTCTTCCGCCAGGTGGCGGTCGGTGACGTCGCGAATTACGTGGATGGTCCCCTTCTGCTGCTTACCCTGCTCTGAATACGAAGACGTGGAAACCAGGGAGAATCCGCCGAAACACGGATCCGCCTCTTCATAAAGTCCCGCATCACCACGGCAGTAGGGGCAGTTGGTCCACTTCCCACGGTCGTGCGGCAGAGACGCTTCACAAGTGCTCCCGACCACATCGGTCGTAGCTTTTCCCAGGCGCCTGAGCAGAGCGTCGTTGGCCTTCATCACGCGGAACTCAGCGTCATGCAGCAAGACCACGTCCTGGATGGAGTCGAAGGTATTGGTCCACTGCCGGTGAGAACGCAGAATCTGTTCCAGAAGCCGGAGATTTTCGACAGCCAGTCCAATCTGGTGGGCGGTCGTGGCCAGGAAGTCCAGTTCCTCGGGTGCATAGGTTACCCGGCGCGGGCTTCCCAGCATCAGCGTGCCAATCACCGATTTCTTTCCCGTCACCGGCACCAAGATACAGTGCTGAAAACCTTCGCGCTTTAGTGAGGCGCGCACATCCTTGGCGGCGTCCGCCGTTCTAAGCACCAGTGGCACTCCGCCGCTGAAGGTCTTCTCGAATCCGTCTTCCTTGGCTACCGACGCCCGCTCGCGCAGGAACTCATGCGAGAGTCCCATCTGCTGCACCATCACCATTTCGTCGCCATCCAGCAGACGGAACCATGCCGCCTTCGCCCCCATCAGCGTCTTGAGTTCTTCCAGGGCGGTAACCAGGATGGGCCCATGCTGCTGGGCTTTGGTGATACTGATGGTAAGAGAGTTAATGACCGCCAGGCGCGAGATGCGCATTCTGTAGTCGTCAAAGACGATCAGCAGCATGCTCAGCCCAAGCAGAAGGTCGACTACCGAGCCGACGCCTTGCGGCAAGTGGGCCGTCCACGGCTTCCAGTTCAGATGCAGGTACAGCAAGCTCGCCGTCAGCAGCCAGGGACCGATCTCCGCCCGCGCCCAGCGGTATCGGATCAGCTGAAACACAGCCGCCAGCACCACGATGCGATAGGAAACTTCCAAGCCAACCCGCGCCGCAAACGAATCGGGCAACCATAGTGCCCGGACCAATGTATAAACCGTCAACCCGAGCGAAACCAGCAGCAGTGGCAGCATTAGTTTGCGGGCATGGGTGTAAATCAACAGCGCGGCGGCAAACAGCGACAGAGCTATGACAAACACCGCCTGCGACAAGGCTAGAGTCAGCGGCGCCGTCCCCAGGGCTTCGTGCTGCGCCCACCCCGAAACCAGGTATGCAGCCCAACCTAGAATCCAAACCATCAGGTAGCGTTCGCGGAAGGTTCGGAACGCGAGGAGGCTCACCGCCAGCACGATCAGTGCTGCCGGCTCCTGTGCAATCAGCCGCGGGACAGTGATGTCCCCGACCGCATACCACGCGCACCAGATAGGAAGGTTCATTGCGGCAAGGTCTAAGCGCTCTCCTAATTCTTTAGCATGTCTTGGCCAGTTACCAATGCGCTTTCCCTTGTCCTTTGGTTACTTTGGGTACTTACGAACTGCGGTAGAATTGGCTCCAGGCCAAAGCTTAAAACATGTCATCTGAACGCATTCTGGTTGTCGACGACGAGGAGGCAATCCGCGAGATCGTTTCTTCAATGCTGACCGCGGGCGGTAAATACACCTGCATGCAAGCCGGTTCCGGAACGGAGGCTCTGGCTTTGCTCGAATCGGGTGAGCAATTTGCCTTGATGCTCTCCGACCTGATGATGGCGGGCATGGACGGTATGGCCCTGCTGGAGCGTTCCAAGGAGAAGAACCCCGATATGCCTGTGGTCATGGTTACCGCAGTGCACGACATTTCAGTGGCCCTGAGCGCAATTCGCAATGGCGCCTACGACTATCTGCTGAAGCCCTTCGAGCGCGAACAACTGCTGGCCACCGTGCGCCGCGCGCTGGAAAATCGCCGTCTGAAACTGGACAATCGCACCTACCAGACCGAACTGGAAAGCCTGGTCGAGGCGCGCACCGGTCAGTTGCATAACGCCATGCGCAATCTGGAGCGCTCCTACGACATCACGCTGGAGGCTCTGGGCGATGCTCTGGACCTGAAGGACGCGGAAACCGAAGGGCACTCCAAGCGGGTGACCGCTTTCACCATGGCCATCGCTAAAAACATGGGGCTGCCCGACCGAGCAAATCAAGGTGATTGCGCGTGGAGCGTTTCTGCACGATATCGGCAAAGATGGCGATTCCCGACGCGATCCTGCGCAAGCCCGGTGCGTTGACGCCCGACGAAGTCATCATCATGCGCGAGCATTGCTACCGCGGCTACCAGATGCTGAAAAAGATTCCCTTTCTGGCGGACGCCTCCGACATCGTCTACGCCCACCAGGAAAAGTACGACGGAACCGGCTATCCGCGCGGCCTCAAGGGCGATGAGATCCCGTTGGGCGCGCGCATCTTCTCCGTCGCCGACACGCTAGATGCCATTACATCCAACCGTCCCTACCGTCCGGCGCAGATCCCTGACTGCAGCTCGCAAGGAAATTGAAGTCTGGTCCGGACGCCAGTTCGACCCCCAGGTCGTCAAGGCCTTCCTGGCCATGCCGGAACATATCTGGAACGATCTGCGCAAACAAATCGACTCCCAAACCTACCGCTTCGCCTATTCCGCCTCCGCCGCTGCCGCCGCAAAGTCGGCGTCTAAGCTCCGCTTTTCAATCTGAAGCTCTGCAAGTTTTCCGCTTATCCGCGTTCTCTCTAAGGGCTCAGATGCACCTCTAATTGAGTATCTGTGCTTCCCTGTGTCCCCCGTGGTTCACAGTGTGCGTTATGCACCTAATCAGAGCTTCCTTAGCCCGTAGGTACTTATCCTTGTATAAACTCTCTCTGTGGAGGAATCACATGAAGTCCCTGCTCTCTTTACTAATCATTCTCGCAGCCTGCACACTAGCCGCCGGCCAAGATCACCCCGCCATCTCCGCCCAGCCCAACACCGTCTATGTCGGCGCAGACGGAAAATTCGAGACCAACCCGGACACTGCAGTGCTGCAGTTCAACATCTCCTCCCAGGACGAGAACTCGCGCACCGCCTACGACCGTGCTTCCAAGGCCGCCGACCAGATCCGCCAAATTCTGCGCTCCAATGGGATCGAACCGAAGGTGGCTGAAATTGGCTACTTCTCCCTGCAGCCTGTCTATGATTATCGCAACGCGAAACAAAAGCTGGTGGGATACCGCGTCAATGCCAACGTGACTCTGAAGCTGAACGACTTCTCGAAGATTCCGGCGATTCTGCAGCAATTCGCCGACGCCGACCTCACCGAGAGCCAGAACATGAGCTACACCCTCGAAGATATCGACGCCGCCAAAGCCAAAGCCGTCGCAGACGCCTACCGCCGCGCCCGCGAGTCAGCGGCCGCCCTGGCGAAAGCCGCAGGACGCACCGTCGGCGAACTCTCCTACGCGTCGGTCGACACTTTCGAGAACGTCCGCCCCATCCCGCTCCGTATGGCACCGATGGCCATGGACATGAAAACCCAGGCCATGCCAGTAACCGCGGAATTCACCCCTCAATCGGTAACAGTCACAGCCCACGTCAACGCCCTCTTTACGCTGAAGTAGTTATTGATTTGTCCTGGGAGAATTTGTCATTCCGAGCGAAGCGAGGAATCCGCTTTCCACCGGCATCACCTAACCGTGGAAGAATCCAACCGAAGACTACTTCGTCGCCATCAACCGCGCGCCATCCAACGGCACATCCCGCTGAATCACCATCTCCACCGTCGTCCCCGATTCCAGCCTCACATCGCTGCCTCGGCTCAACATGGCGATCGCAATCCCAACCGCTCCTCCGGCAGCCGCTCCCACACCAGCACCAGTCCTGCTTCCGGTTGCCAGCACGCCGCCAAGAGCGCCTCCTCCCGCGCCTTTAATCCCATAATCCGCCGCCTTCTTGGCCTTCTCACCTGTCTGGCTATCTTCGCGGATCGTGCCTTCCGAATCCTTCATCGAAGTCTTCTCTGCCCCGGGCACATCCTCGATCGCGCCCGGCAGCATCACCGTATATCCGCTCGGATAAATCAGCGTGGTGAAGTGCAGCAATACCTCCGCCCGCCCCTTCACTCGCCCAGCACGTTGCACGTGAGTGATCCTTCCCTGCACGTAAGTCCCGGCAGGAACCAGCACCCGGTCGTTGATCACAACTGGAAAAGTGGTCTCCGCGTAAACCGAGTCACCCTCGCGTGCCCCTTTGGTCGAGATGGCGTGCTTCAACACAACCGGAACCTTGGTCCCGGCAGGAATCGTCAGTTGATTCGCGGTTGCCGCCGCAGCTGCTGGCGCCGCCGCGCCAGTTGCTGCCGGGTTCGTGCCTGCCTGCGCCGCCGCCAATGCACACAACATGAATAGGGTGATCACAATACGCATGGGTGAACTCCTGACTCTCGCGGAAGAAAACTGCCTGGGACAGGTCCCGGGAACGCCCCGACTCGCCTCCAGCGACTATACGCCCCCTAGTGGGATGCACATCAAGCAAAACCTGTTGGATGCCCCCTGTGCTTCCCTGTGTCCCCTGTGTCCCCTGTGGTCAAAAGCCTGCCACCACAGCGGACACAGAGGAACACAGGGTCTTTACTTGTAGATCAAATACTTCTGCCTAACCAACTGAAACTTCTCCAAGTCCTCCCGCCAATCGTCCGCAACCCTCCGCGGATCCTGCCCCTGAGCAATCGCGTCAAACACCCCCTGGTTCCGCAACAGCTCAATCATCCGCTCCATATGAAACTGCTGCGGATAGAGCTTATGCAAAGCGGAGGCCAGTTCAATCCCCAACTCGGGCGCGTCGAATGCATTCCGATCGACCAGCACAATATTCACGCCCCCACATTTCTCTCCCGAATGCATACTGGCGCTGGGAGTGAAATTGACCGGCACAAAGCGCACTCCCGAAACCTCCCGGCCATTCAAATACACCGCTAATTCCTTCCCATTGATCCAGGGAGCGCCCAGCAATTCAAACGGCGTGTCGGTTCCCCGGCCCACCGAAACGTTGGTGCCCTCCACCAGCGCCACGCCGGGATACAGCGCAGCCTCCGCCAGACTCCGCAGATTGGGCGACGGATTCACCCATGCCAGCCCAGTCGAGTCAAACCAATCGCCGCGCATCCATCCTTCCATCGGAACCACCGTCAACTTGGCGTTCAGATCCTGCGTTCCACTGTTGAACATCTTCGCCAGCTCGCCGAGAGTCATCCCATGCCGCACCGGGAGCGAAAAATAATTCGTAAAGCTCTCATGCCCCGGCTCGGAAATCGGCCCTTGCACGAAAGACCCAGTGATCGGATCAGGCCGGTCCAGTACGATGATCTCAATTCCCGCCTTGGCTGCGGCTTCGAGGAAATATCCCAGCGTCGTCTCGTAGGTATAAAAGCGCGCGCCCGCGTCCTGAATATCGATCACCACGGCATCCAGCTTCTGCAACACTTCCAGCGGTGGATGCCGCGCCGCGTCCGTCGCTCCGTAGACGCTATAGACAGGTACGCCGGTCGCAGCGTCTTTCGAGTTGCCGATGTCGGTCGTGTCCAGCGCGCCGGTCACTCCATGCTCCGGACTAAAGATCGCTTGCAGCGACACTCCCGGCGCCTGCGCCAGCAGATCGATCGTTCGCCTGCCCTGCGCATCGACTCCGGTTTGGTTAGTGAGCACGCCAATCTTCTTTTTCGCCGCTCCGCCGGAAATCACATCGAAGTTGTGCGCTTCTAAAACGTCAATCCCGGTTCGCACCGAGCCATTGCGCGCCGTCAGCCGCCGTGCCGCCGTCTGCGCTTCGTTATACCCGGTTATGCTTTCCAGGCGCAGCGCTTCTTTCTCGCTCACGGTCAAGGAAAGATCGGCGGCTACCGCGGTCGCGACCTTCGAGCGCAGTGCAATCGCACTTCCCTTGCCCCGAGGGTGAACCGCGTTACTCAAAATAATGATGTAAGTCTGCGTCGTCGGGTCGATCCACAGCGACGTTCCCGTAAAACCCGTATGCCCGAACGAGCCCACAGGCAACAGATCTCCTCCATTGCTCGAGAACGGCGAATCGATATCCCATCCCAAGCCACGCAACACCCGCGAAGTCGGCGGCTGCTGTGGCGTTGTCATCTTTTCCACCACCAGGGACGGCAGCACGCTGCTGCCCCTCAGCAGAGCCAGGCAGAATTTCGAGAGATCGTCCGCCGTTGAAAATACTCCCGCATGGCCGGCCACGCCTCCCATACGCCGCGCGGTCGGATCATGCACGACTCCGCGCAGCATTTTGTTGTCCTCGTCGTACTGCGTGGGCGCGATTTTTCCCCGCCAGCTCGCGGGCGGCAGGAAGGTAGTGTGCGTCATCTTCAGAGGGCGGAAGATATTGGCTTCGCAATATTTGTCGAGCGTGGTCCCGCTCACCCGCTCCACCAATGCCCCCAGCACGATGAAGTTCACGTCGCTATACAGAAAGCGCGCGCCCGGCGGATAGATCGGCTTAGTCTCGAAAGCCATGCGGAAAGCCGTATCCCTGCCCTCCCACTTCGTTTTCAAGTCCAGGTCCTCGGGCAGGCCGGAATGGTGTGTCAGCAACTGACGTATGCTGATATCGTCCTTGCCATTCTGCGCAAACTCCGGTAGGTACTTCGCCACCGGATCGTTCAACCGAATTCGACCACGCTCCACCAGTTGCATGACCGCGGTGGTGGTGGCCACAACTTTCGTGAGCGAAGCAATATCGAAGATGGTGTCCACCGTCATGGGCTCGCGCCGCGGCTCCAGCGACCGGTGTCCAAAAGCTTTTCGATAGACAACTTCCCCGTTATGCCAAATCAGCACCACCGCGCCGGGAATCTGCCCGTCGTGAATCGCGTCTCGCACGATGGAATCGACGACTCCCAAAGGAGGCGGCGCGGCAGCCGGAACTCTTCCCGCCGCCGCAAGGGAGGTGAGCGTGCAGAATAGAATCAAAACTGCGGCCGCGAAGCGTTTTGTCCCCATTGTTCGGATACTCTGACTCTACACAACCAACCACGCCTGCTCAAGACAACTCCGGTAACAAGTGCCCGGTCTGCACAATATCTTGCAGGTTCCGAGCCGTTCGCAGCCGTGCGTAGCGCGGCCGGAACAGCGAGGAATCTGCTTTCCCTTCCGAACCACAGCCCATTTCCCGCCGCGCTTTTCTTTACCCCCATTCCAAACTTTGCTATAAACGAAACCGAGCGAACTCTGTTGCCCGAATACTCTTCTTCCGCGAAAATTGCCAAGCAAGCCACATCCTTCCCCGCTGCCGCCTACGCGCAGCAGGACACCGTCTTCCTCTGGCCGTTCGCCGTTCTCACCAAAGCAATCGCCGACCATACTTTCCCAGCCGCTTCCGTAGCCGTCACGCATCGCGAGAAGCTGGTTGCGCTGAAATCCTTTGGCCGATTCACCTACGAACCCGACTCCCCGGAAGTAACCAACGCCAGCATCTTTGATCTGGCATCCGTCACCAAGGTTGTGGCCACAACCACGGCCGCCATGATTCTCTACCAGCGCGGACTCCTCGATCTCGAAACACCCGTGGTCGCCATCCTGCCCGAATTCGACGGCGATGACCGGCGCCGCCGGGAAATTACTCTGCGCATGCTCCTGTCTCACTCTTCCGGCCTCCCCGCTCACGAGAAGTTTTTTCTGCGCGTCAAGACGAGGGACGAACTTTTAACCGCGGCCTTCACCGTTCCCCTGGCCGCCGAACCCGCCTCCGTAGCCGTGTACAGCGATGTCGGCTTCATCGTGCTGGGAGTCGCCCTCGAACGCCTCGCCGACGAACCTCTCGACCGCTTCTGCCAGCGCGAGATTTTCGGGCCGCTGGGTATGGCGCACACCGCGTACAATCCATCGCCGGCGCGACGCTCCTCCATTCCGCCAACCGCGGATGACCGCACCTTCCGCGGCCGCATCATTCAAGGCGAAGTGTACGACGAAAATGCCAGCGTGCTGGGCGGCGTCGCTCCGCACGCCGGCCTCTTCGCCCCGGCGTCCGACGTAGCCATCTTTGCCCACGCCATGCTCCACGGCGGCAACCCCATCCTTCGCCCAGAAACTCTGGCCCTCTTCACTCGCCGGGAAACAGCTCCGTCCGGCACATTCGCGCGCCCTCGGATGGGACACGCCTTCGTCACCTTCACAATCCGGAAGGCACTTCTCCGCCACTTCCTTCGGCCATCTGGGATACACCGGAACCTCCCTGTGGATCGACCCCGAGCGCCAGCTTTCGATCACCCTGCTAACCAACCGCACCTGGCCCGACAGCGCAAATCAAGCCATCAAACAAGTGCGCCCACACTTCCACGACGCGATCGTCGAAGCGTTGGAATCCCAACCGAGGGGGCCCGGGAATTGAAAAACTCTGGGGAATCCCTCAAACCCTGTCATCCTGAGCGGAGTTTTTCCTGCGCGAATGCGCAGGAAAAACGCAGTCGAAGGATCCCTATCAGCGGCACCACTCCGGTCCCTACCGAAGGAACTCTGCGTACGGGGCCCAACCGTTGAAACGCAAGCCCAATCTGCTTCGCCTAACCACCGAGCAGCGCAACCCCGCCGCGGCCGACCTGGACCTGAAGTCCCCTCTGGAAATCGCACGCGTCATCAACGCCGAAGACGCCACCGTCCCCCGCGCGGTCAAGCGCGCCCTGCCGCAAATCGCCCGCGCCATCGACCTCATTGCCGCCGCCTTGCAACGTGGAGGCCGCCTGATCTACGTCGGCGCCGGCACCAGCGGCCGCATCGCCGTACTCGACGCCGTCGAATGTCCGCCAACTTTCAACACCGATCCGCGCAGCGTCCAATTCGTAATCGCCGGTGGTGTCAAAGCCTTCGGCCAAGCGATCGAAGCCAACGAAGACTCCCGCCAACTCGGCGAACGCGAAATCGCAAAAAAGAAACCGGGAAAGAACGATGTAGTAGTAGGAATCGCCGCCAGCGGCCTCACGCCCTTCACCGTAGCTGCCGTCGCCTACGCCCGCCGCCACGGCGCGAAAACCATCGCCGTCGTGTGTAACCGCAATTCTCCGCTGGAAAAAGCCGCGCACCTGGCCATCGTCACCGAGGTCGGTCCCGAGGTCGTCTCCGGTTCAACCCGCATGAAGGCCGGCACCGCGCAAAAGATGGTCCTTAACATCCTTTCCACCGGAGCCATGACGCGCATGGGCTACGTCTACGGCAACCTGATGGTCAACGTTCACCTGAAGAACGACAAGCTAGTCGAGCGCGGCATCAGCATTCTGCAGCGCGCCGCGAATATCTCTCCACAGGCCGCTCGCCGCGCCCTGAAAGCCGCCGGCAAAAGCGTACCGGTAGCGTTAGTGATGTTGCAGGCCGGAGCAACTCGAAGCCAAGCGCAGCGCGCGCTGCAAGCCGAGCAAGGCCATGTCCGCCGCGCCATAGCTGCCGCCAAACCGTAGTCCCGTCGTCTCACATGCATAACTGAGAACCGTGAACTAAAATCTGAAAACTGGTGTTCGACCTTGACCCGGCACCCCGCACCAACTGTGCTCCCCTGTGGTCCCTGTGGTTCACTCCCTACAGTGCGGCCAGCCATTGACCCAAAGATTACCCTCCCACCCGCCGTCTCGCGTTTTCCCCGCTACAATATCCCCACGCCACTGACTCACAGACCTCTCATACCATGGACAAATTCGTAATTCGCGGCGGCAATCCACTGCTCGGAACAATTCAGGTCAGCGGCGCCAAGAACGCCGCCCTGCCGTGCATGGCCGCCGCGCTCCTCACCGACGAGCCGGTCATCCTCGAAAACATCCCGCAGGTGCGCGACATCGAAACCACGCGCAAGCTGCTCGCCGCCATGGGCGCAGAAGTCGAACTGGGATACGGTCGCGCCCAGCATCGCACCACCATTTGCTGCAGGAATCTCGCATCCCCGAAGCCTCCTACGAACTGGTCAAGACCATGCGCGCCTCCACTCTGGTTCTGGGCCCGCTGGTCGCGCGTTGCGGCCGCGCCCGAGTTTCCCTCCCCGGCGGTTGCGCCATCGGAGCTCGCCCCATCGACCTGCACATCAAAGGACTGGAACAACTCGGCGCCAACATCACTCAGGAGCACGGCTACGTCGAAGCCACCGCCGAGCGGCTCAAGGGCGCGGAAATCGTTTTCGACAAGATCACTGTTACCGGCACCGAAGACCTGCTCATGGCCGCGACCCTCGCCGACGGCGAAACCCTCCTGCAGAATTGCGCCCGCGAGCCCGAAGTCGCCGACCTCGCCGACTCTGCTCAACAAGATGGGCGCGCACATCGAAGGCGCAGGCACCTCGACCATCCGCATCAAAGGCGTCGCCAAGCTGCATGGCGCAAAGCATCGCATCATTCCCGACCGCATCGAAGCCGCCACCTTCATCATCGCCGGCGCACTCACCGGCGGAGACCTCAACGTCACCGACTGCGACCCGCGTCATCTGGGAGCTCTGCTGCAAAAGCTCGAGGAAGTCGGCGTCAAGACCAAGCAGAAATCCGGCTCCGTGCGCGTGATGGGCGACATCCCCATTCAAGCCGCCGACATCGTCACCGAGGAGTATCCCGGCTTCCCCACCGACATGCAGGCGCAATACATGGTGCTGGCCACGCAGGCCGAGGGCACTTCCGTCGTCACGGAAAATATTTTCGAGAACCGCTTCATGCACGCCCAGGAACTGGTGCGCATGGGCGCCAACATCAAGATCGAAGGACGCCGCGCCATCGTCCGCGGCAAGACTCCGCTGAGCGCCGCAGCCGTGCTGGCCTCCGATCTGCGCGCCTCGGCCTCCCTGGTGCTGGCCGCGCTGGTAGCCGATGGCGAGACCATCATCGACCGCGTCTACCACATCGACCGCGGCTACGAAAACATCGAAGAAAAACTAAAAGACGTAGGCGCCGAGATCCGCCGCCTCGGCGAAATCCTCCCCCGCCGCCGCGGCGCGGGAAGTTAGAGTAATCTTTTCGGGGGTCACTCTGCTCCCCCCTGTCATGCTGAGCCAAAATACCTAAGCCCGCCCGGTCTTCTGTCATGTTGATCGGAGACGGAGGAAACAGAGCGAGCATCGGCGTAGTCGAAAACATCCCTGCACGCAAGGTTGTGGCGGGGGCAGGGATTCGTCCGCCTTCGCTGGCGCTCAGGGTCGGAATGACAGTTCTTGCAAATATCTGTCAGTGCAGATTCTCTACCGTATATAGAACCGACGAGTACCTGGGATAACGGTAGGCATAATATTTCAGATCGGGTGTGGCCACGAAGAGTTGATCGGATGGCGAGGCCAGGTCGTCGGGAATGCGCTTCCACAGGTCGCGATGGCCGCTGGCGAGGTCAACGATGGTGAGGACTACATCGCTCCCGGTTGCTTCACCGACTAACAAGGCCTTCCCGCCTTTGACGAAACGGATGGGGCCCTCATGGTTGAGCGACCCTTTCAGCGCTAGGGGCTGACCTCCACTTGCAGCGTAAAGCGCAACTCCTCCATTTTCCCGCAAGGCCACCGTGTCTGCGTTCGGGGAGAGAACCGGAAAGTTATCGCGGCCATGCTTCTTTACCAGGACCGGATTCCCGCTCGCGACCGGTTGGACGTAAATGTTCCAATCGCCTTGCTCGGTTTGGCCTTCGTACGTTATATAGCGGCCGTCATCGGACCAACCGAAATGGTCGAAGGCAATCAGCCCTGGAGTGTTGAGATTTCTGGCTTGTCCCGGCCCGATGGGCTGAAGCTGCAGCGGCAGTTGCGGGCTGGCATGGTCCGAGCCTAGCAGAACCCATTTACCGTCCGGCGAGATGACGGATATGCCGGTGCCCAGGCGGACCGCAGGCGAACCGTCAGTGGCTCGATAGTAAGTGAGAGTATTGTTCTCCAGGGAATAGACTTCCCCCGCCTCATAGATCGACATCAGGCGGCCATCGGCCGAGAGCGCGGTGGCTTGCGTGCCGTCGAGCCACGAATAGGGATGTTCAGCTTTGTCACCCGGAAAGAAACCCCTGACCTGGCGGCGCCAGCTTTCGCTCGACATCAGCACCAGGCCGTCCTTCGAGATGTCATGCAGGCGCACCGAAGGCATGGTCAGAACGGTTCGCTCCTTGCCTGCCGGAGTCACGGCGAAAATAGTGTCGGCCCAGCCCGCGCCTCTGGTTCCCGCGTACCAAACCTCTTTCCCGTCCGGGCTCCAGGCCAGGCCCTCCACGCTCGGACTTGCGGAAAGTATGGTGTGCTTGCCATTCAAGTCCACAATGTCGACACGGCCGTCGTCATTTCCCTCGATAGAATGATTTTCGAATGCGATCATGCTGCCGTCGGGCGAGAATCTGGGATGCCCGAACCATCCGGCTGCCTGCTGAAACAGAACATGCCCCGGAGGGAATTCGAGGCGCGGGCCGTCCGGCGCGGTCACCGATATTACAAGCCGCTTGCCGTCGGGATGCCAGTCGGCCTGGGAGACATGCTCGGCCAGCGTGCGCGGCGATCCTCCCGCCAGGCTTACGGTGGCGAGCGTGCCGCCGCAATTCAGGAAAAACTGTTCTTCGCAGCCAAGAAAGATGGCTAACTCATCCGAGGAAGAGATGGACGCAATTTCCGCCGCTGGAATTCCCAGCGGGCGCGACTCGGGGCTGCCCACACGCGCGACCAAAACCTGCATAGGCTCGCCCTCCCACCGGCCGCTGAAAACAATTGTTTTGCCGTCGCGCGAGAAGCGTGCGCCGGTCAGCGTTCCTTCGCGAGCACTGATGTTCATGTAACGCGCCGCGGGGCGCTGGCGAGTGAGCAACAAAAGCGCACTCACTGTCAACACCACGATCAGCGCCAAAAGCACCCAAGGCAATACGCTGAACCGCGATTTCGCAGGAGAAGGTGCGCTCTGAAGATCGAGTTGAGACGGATGTTCCGCGATCCATTGCAGCGCGAGCTTGACGTCGTGCGCCGACTGGAAACGGTCATCGGGATTTTTCGCCAGACATACGGTGACGATATGCTCGAGAGCTGGGGGCGTGAGCGGTTGCAGCGTGCCGATGGGCTCCGGTTCTTTTTCCAGGATGGCGCTGGCAACGCTGATCTGGCTCTTGCCTTCGAATGGCCGTCTGCCGGCGATCATTTCATAGAGAACCGCGCCCAGAGCAAACAGGTCGGATCGCGCATCCGCTTCTTTTCCTTCAATCTGCTCCGGCGACATGTATTGGATGGTGCCAATCACCGCGCCTGCCGTGGTTAGCGGCGACATCGGACTGGCCTGGCTCATGGTGCGGGCTGCCGATAATAGAGGAGCGCTCGATGCGGCCAGGCCCGCGGCCGCCCCTTTGGCCAGGCCGAAGTCCATCAACTTGGCGCCGGACCGGGTGAGCATGATGTTGGCCGGCTTCAAATCGCGGTGCACGATACCCGCCCGATGTGCGGCCTCAAGCGCCTCGGAGACTTCGATCCCGGTCTTCAGCGATTCCTTCAGCGGCAGCGGACCTTTCTTCAACCGCTCGGCCAGCGACTCTCCCTCCAGACATTCCATTACCAGAAAGTCGACTCCGTCCTGATGACCAACATCGTGCAGCGTGCAAATGCGAGGATGATTCAAGGATGAAATCGCCCGCGCCTCGCGTTCGAAACGCTGCTTCAGATCGGGAGTGGAAGAGAGATGGTCAGGCAGAACCTTGATGGCAACGGTGCGATCCAGGCGCGTGTCGCGAGCGCGATAGACTTCGCCCATGCCGCCTGCGCCGAGCGCGGATTGAATCTCGTAAGGGCCTAGTTTGGTGCCAGCGCTGAGGGCCATGCCCGTCCGCGATTATAGCGTGGACTGGACTAGCGGGCTGGCCCACGTCTGACCACGAGTCTTGAAAAGACCGCCCACTCCCCATCTTGGGTGTGCCCCACATCTCGCCGGTGTTGCGAGATGTGGGACCCCGCTCGAAGAACAGATTTGTCCACCGGCACGTCAATGGCCTCAGTCATGTTCCTTTATCGTGGCCGGATCCCACTTCTCGCTGCGAGAAGTGGAGCATCCAGGATGGCAGCTTTCATTTCTCCAGGTAGCAGAAGTGGGCCACCCGCCTTAGGGTTATAACAAGGACTTTGTGAACGGGCAAACTAGGGATATACTTCGGCCCGCATGAGCGACGAAAGTCCTTCTACAAAAGAAATTACCGGGTCGATGCCACTGTTTTTCTATGACGCGATTGGCCGAATTGTTCCGGGTGCTCTTTTGATGATTGGGCTGCTTTTCTATTTTAAAAGGGACTTGATTAGTGATTGGCCATGCCCTCTTCTTCGAACGTTTCCTAAAGATTCGACTGCCGGGTATTCGTTAGCTATTCTTCTGGTCTTTTTCGGAGTAGCCCATTTCGTGGGAGTGATATTGGCATCATGGTCATATTTGGTCCTTGAATACTTTTGGAATTGGAAATGGCCGTTAAACAACGATGCATTAGCAGAAAGCCTAGGCGGCACGCGACTTGATAAGCTCAACACCGAATATAAGAGTCATTTTGGGCATGGTTTAGACAATTCGTTGAATGACGCAAGCTTCCTTTGTTCGCACTATTTGTGGAGCGCGGACCCAAACTTAGGTCTGATGACTGCGAGAGGGGATGCCGAGGCTTTGTCCGGACGATCGCTCGCTTTCGTAAGCATCATCTTTTCCTTACTGCCTTCATTTGTAAATCTCTTTTGTTGGCGGGGATATAGTCGTTTCGATATGCTTTGGACTGCTGTGATGGCTTTTGTTGCACTAGGAGCATTGATGTCATTCAATCACCTACGCAAAAAACGTGTATATTCTCGATTCGCAATGTTCCTTGCGGTAAATGCTGCGAAGCCTCGGGTGGCGCACCCTTTCCCCTCTCGAAGTGAGGGGACTGGTTGAGGCGTGAACTGATAGTGGCTCATTCCTGACGGGGCTTACCGGAGTGTGTGCGCTTCAACTCAGTGAGCCTGGAACCTATGGCATCCGCTTCGATCAATTCTCCGCGCTGGGCGGCGGCGTAGCCTTCCTGAATCTTGGCAGCAATCTCTACCCGATGCTCGGCCAACCAAGTCTCTTGTTCGTGAAGCATGGAAACTGCGCGCTCCACAAATTCGTCCACCGTTTGGTAGGATCCCCGCTGAACGTCCTGTTTGATCAGTTCTTCCAGTTCGGGCCTCAGGCGGATTTCCATGGCCGTATTCTACCCCACGCCATGAATGGCAACCGCTTCAATACTGCAAATCCGCGCAAGCCTCCCAAATCCACCCTTATCCACCTAACCCGGCTGTCCACTTCCGTCAAAACAGTTGGGCGCAACCCCGACTTACCAAGTAAAATAGCAACTTCATTTGCGGGCCCCAAAAAGCTCGAAAATTGTTGCATCGGATTAATAATGGGAGCCATCCAACCAAAAATAGGTGAGCCAGTCAGCGACGAAATGGCGCTGGTTCTAGCCGCCAAGGGCGGCGACATCAGCGCTTTCGAGCAACTGGTCAAGCGCTATGACCGGAACGTGTTCCGCATCGCGCAGCACATCACGCACAACCGCGAAGACGCGGAAGACGTGGTGCAAGATGCGTTCCTCAAGGCTTATGAGAACCTGAATCAGTTCCAGGGCCAGTCCAAGTTTTACACCTGGCTGGTGCGCATCGCGGTGAATGAGGCGCTGATGAAGCTGCGCCGCATTAAGCCGGGGCGCACGGTTTCTCTGGACGAGGATGTCAAGACTGAGGAAGACTCGCTGCCCCGCGAAGTCGCGGACTGGAGCCCGAATCCTGAGCAGCAGTACAATCAGGCGGAGTTGCGGGACATCTTGACCCGCACGATTCAGGGACTGCCGACAAGTTTTCGAACGGTTTTTGTGTTGCGGGACGTGGAAGGACTTTCGACCGAGGAAACAGCCGAGGCGCTGGACCTCAGCATTCCTGCGGTAAAGTCGCGGCTGCTGCGGGCTCGGCTGCAGTTGCGTGAACGGCTCAATCGTTACTTCCAAAAACGGGAGAGTGGAGATGGCAAACCGTGAAATGCTCTGAGTTCTTGCAAGAGCTTACCAATTACCTCGACGGCGTAATCGACGACCGTACCAAGATAGAATTGGAAGATCATCTGGCTTGGTGCCACAACTGCTACGTCGTCTGCGATACCACACGCAAGACCATCGAGATTTACCGCGACTCGCAACTCTACGAACTGCCCGACGACCTGCGCAAACGCCTCGAATCCGCCATTGTCAACAAGTGCCAGGCAAGGAAGAAAGCTCCGGGAAACGTTTGATCGACTCCAGTCGTTCTTCTCTATTTCCTCTCTTCGCAGCGTAATTCTCACCTCTAAGTGGCTCGTTTCGCAAGATTTTCCCTTTGTGGAAATCCAGACCGCGATTGTCGAACCTTTTCTCCCAATCGGGAATCTAATTTGTGTAGCATGAACTTATTCACTGAGGGGGCCATTGCAGTACTGCAGTTTGCTGTGGGGGGAGGTTCGCGTTATGATCGCAAGAATCATCGATACGTTTCTCGGCTGCTGGCACAACCACTATAGTTTTCCGCTGACAGTTCACACGCGCACGCGCAGCCAGGCGGCGGCCCTTACTGGCACCTACGTCGTGTGCTTGGATTGCGGCAAGGAACTTCCATACGACTGGAATGAAATGAGAGTCGTGAGCGCGTCGCAGATCCGGCGAAATGAGGTGCGCGCGCTAGCCGCGAAAGAGGCGGCGTAAGCTCAGCTGAGCACGAATTGGAAAGGCCGCGGAGGAAATCGCGGCCTTTTTTCTTGCCTCATGTAGCCCGTTGCAGCTTTTGTGACTAATGAGATGTGGTGACGTGCGCCTCGCCCGTCAAACGCGTGAGCGCAGCTCAGCCCCTAATTGCTATCATCCCTCCGCTTAAGCGTCGGCCGATCGTCATCGGTAGTGCCGCCGTCCTTACCCTTATCACCCTTATCCGACGTCGAGGCCGTTGTCCGCCGCAAGCTGGGTTTGTTGCCGTCCTTCTGATCGACAACTTTGCGGCGATTTTCCAGCGCCGCCAAACGCGCTTTTACATCGTCGAATTCCGAGGTGGTGACCAGATACTGCGGCCGCGCCGGCAAAATCGTGGCAATCTCCTGCTGGGTTTTCTCGATGCGATCCGGAGTCTGCGGATGAGTAGAGAACGCCTTGGCCAGCGTCCCGGGCTTCTTCTTTTCCATCGCTTGCACCTTCTCAAAGAACGAGACGAAGGCCTGCGGATCGTAGCCCGCCTTGTACATGTATTCCAGCCCGAGATAGTCCGCCTCCGCTTCAAACCCGCGGGAGAAGTGCAGGAAGGTCAGCGGCAAAGCCAGGCCCGCCGCCTCGTAACCCGCATAACCCACCGCCCCGCCCACAAAAATGAGTGGGATGGAGGCCAGGTTCATGATATTGCCACGAGTGTTTTCCCGCGCCGCATGGCACGCTGCGACGTGTGCGATTTCATGCGCCATCACGCCCGCCAGTTCGGCTTCTTCGTCCGCCGCCAGAATCAGACCGGAGTTCACATAGAAGAATCCGCCTGGCAGAGCCATGGCGTTGACTACGTCCGAATCGATCACTTTAATGGTGAAAGGCACCTGCGCGTCCGAGTTGCGCACCAGGTTCTGCCCCAGCCGGTTGACGTATTCGGTCACCACCGGATCGGTCACCATCTTGGACTGCGACTCCACCTGCTGGGCAAAACTCTTGCCCATGGCGATCTGCTTTTCAATGCTGTACCAGTTGCCCATGCCGCGCGAACACCCGACATTGCGGTTGCCGATCGCATCCACGTCATCCTTGCCGCCGTCGTGTTTAACTTTATCGGGATCCGCAAGGGGCTGAGGCGTGGGCTGGGACGGGGTTTGCTGATCTGCGGTGCTGGCGGAATCGCCAGGGTCCTTGTCTTTTCCCTTATCTTGCGCCCAGGTTTGGGGCACGGCCAAAGCCAAGGTTGACAGAACAGCGGCAAACACCAAGAGTCGGAACTTCATGGCTCACTCCTCTTCTTCCCCGCCATGGGGTCCTTCGATTATACGCTGGATGGCAAAAGCCACGGGCGCGGTTCCCCGCCTGAAGGGTTGGACGCAAAATTGCAGTAATTGGTTATCCAAACGGCTTGTGTGGGCGCGGGCGACTCACCCGCGCCCCGTAGACCTTTATCGGACTGCCATTTATGGAGGTTGTGATTCCCAGAAGCAACGAGGAATCCGCTGTCCGCCCGCCCACGAGAGAAGCCAGAATTCTGCCTCGCACAAAATGAAAACCCTGCAGAAACCTCGCAGTCAATCGCGGCTGTCGGGGGTCACCTTACCTCCCCGGATGCCTCCCCGCCCTTTCGTAACCTCCCTCTCTTTCCGCGCACGTCCGATACTGGTCTGGCTATGAATCCCCTTCCCCAACCACATCGCTATCAACGTCCCGCGCGCGTACGGCCGGCGGAATACACTCCCGCCGTGCTTCGCTTGCAGGATGGCAGTTGCACTCAGGGCGGATTGCTGATTTTCTCAGTGACCGGCGGTTTGCTCTCCTTGCCAAAACTCCTGGACCGTGGCTCCCGCGCGAAACTGATGTTCCTCACCCCCACCGGCCCGGTGCTCGGCGAAGCCGAAATGTTGCGGGCGATCTCCTGGAATGAGCAGCCGTTCCGCTTCGTCAGCCTGTACGAAAACGATCAGCGCCGATTGCTGGCGGAAACTCAGCCCGAAGGGCAACAGCCGATGGCCGTGCCCGAGCGCGCGCCGCTAAAGCTGGAGTTGCCGCCACCGTCCCCGGAAAATACTAAGGCGATGGAGCGCGAACAACTCTGGATCGAGAAATATCGCGCCGCGCTCGATCAGAACGATCAGCCGCGCAAGCGCTTCCCGCGCATGTTCTTCGCCGCAGCCACAACCGCCGCGCTTGGCGGTGGCATCTTCTATGTGGTGCAAGCGCTGAAACTGCTGTAGAGACGTAGATTGCTGCGTCTAGCTTCGTTACGCCGCAGTCGCGGGCAAGAGTACCCGCTCCACACGTTCATTGTCCGGTTCCTGCTAGCACGACCATGTGAGGACTTCCTGCATCCGAGGCAGCGATGATCAGCGCTCCCAGCCTCGGACCCGTGATCGCCGGCTTGAAGCTAACCTCGACCGTGCAACTCCCGCCCGCTGCCAGAGCCGGTCCGCAATCGTTGCTTTGGGAAAAATCGATGCCGGATGTGAGGATGTCGGTAATCGTCAACACCGCCACGCCGCCATTAACCAGCGTGATGGCCTTCGGTGAACTCATCGCGCTCACCGCTTGAGGATCAAAGTCCAACTTCGCGGGCGTGACCGTAACAACGGTCGGCCCGGCGGCTTGCGAAGCAGCAGGCAGAATTTGCAGCGGCGCGCCAAATAATACGAAGAGAATGCAGACTGCCCGGCCAAGCCACGAGTCCAAGAGCATCTCCTAGTCAAAACCCATTCTATCGAACGCCTACGAGTCGGCGGGGCTAGTCTGCGAAAGCGCCTCGCCTGTAGAATGCGGCTGATCTGCATTACCCAACCGAATCTTGGCTGAACTTTGGAGGAAATATGCGCATGCTCAGAACGATTTTCCCAATCGCACTCTCCCTGCTGATGGCCGCGGCGGCGGCCAATGCTCAGCAAGCAAAGATGCCGGACGCGAAGTACATCGCCGAGGCCACCTCAGCCGCTCCCAAGTCGGTAGCCGCCGAAGCTGCCGTGGTTCGCATGGAAGAAAACGGAAGCATGACCACCCTGCGGCCCGGCAAGAACGGATTCACCTGCCTCATCATCGGCACCGACAAGATGTGCGCCGACGCCAACAGCATGGAATTCATGCACGCCATGATGATGAAGACGCCTCCGCCCGATAAGATTGGCATGACCTACATGCTGGCGGGCGACAAAGGCGCCAGCAACACCGACCCCTACGCCGACGCCAAAACCGCCGACAATCACTGGGTGGTGACCGGACCGCATATCATGCTCTTTGGACCGGGCGTCAAAGCCCTGGGCTACACCGAAGCCAAAGACCCCGATCCAACCCAGCCTTATATGATGTGGGCCGGCACGCCGTACGAACACGCCATGGTCCCGGTAGCCGCGAAATAAACGGAAGTCTCAATTTAACAAGACCCTTGAGGGTGCCCCGCCCAAGCTTCTTTTGCTTGGGCGGTGGTTTTCTCCATCAAAGCAATGGACCAGAAAGCTTTCCACGCTTCCCTCCGCCAGGACGCTCCGCCCCAGGAGCTGAGCCTAGCCCTTACCGCGCTCTGGTGCGACGCCAAGGGCGACTGGACCAAAGCCCACGAATCGGCGCAACAAGACGAAGGCCCAGCCGGTGCCTGGGTTCACGCCTACCTCCACCGCAAAGAAGGAGACGCCCCCAACGCCGCTTACTGGTACCACCGCGCCGGCAAGTCTCCATCCCGCGTGTCGCTGGAGGAGGAGTGGAGCGAAATCACAGCAGCGCTGCTGGAATGAAGGTGCAGCAGCAAATGTGGTGCGGGCGCCCCCGCCCGCATGACAGCGGTGGCAAGGGCCTTGCCATCCCACGGAAATTAGCGCTGTAGGCAGTTCGCGGGCGAGGGCGCCCGCGCCACATTTGGCCGACTACTCACTCAATCCCCAGCTCCCTGGCCAGCGCCTTCCACTTACTGTCCACCAGCGCCTTCGTCTTTTCGTCCATCAGGATTTCATCTGGCCAGGGCCTGGTGAAGCCTTCCGTCGCCCACTTGCGGGTGGCGTCGATGCCCATCTTGGAGCCGTAATTCGGCAGGCGGCTGGCGTGGTCTAGCGAATCGACCGGGCCTAGCGTGAACTGTATGTCGCGCTCTGGGTCGATGTGGTTGAGAACTTTGAGGGTGACTTCGGCGATGTCCTGCACGTTGACGTCTTCATCGACCACGATGACGCATTTGGTGAACATGGCCTGCCCTAGCGACCAGATGGCGTTCATCACTTTGCGGGCCTGTCCTGGGTAGGACTTGCGGATGGAGACGATCATCAGGTTGTGAAAGACGCCTTCGACCGGCAGGTTGACGTCGACTAGTTCCGGGATGCTGAGCTTCATCAGCGGGAGGAAGATGCGCTCGACGGCTTTGCCCATCCAGCCATCTTCCATAGGAGGTTTGCCGACGATGGTGGTGGAATAAATCGGGTTTTTGCGATGCGTGATGCAGCTCAGATGGAAGACCGGATAGAGGTCTTCGAGCGAATAAAAACCCGTGTGATCGCCGAAGGGGCCCTCGCTGCGGAGTTCGTCGAGGTGGAGATGGCCTTCGAGAATGATTTCGGCGTTGGCGGGAACTTCGAGGTCGACAGTCTCGCATTTCACCAGCTCGACTGGCTTTTGGCGGAGGAAGCCGGCGATCAGGTACTCCTCTACATCCGGCGGTGCGGGGACGATGGCGGAAAAAGTCAGCGCGGGGTCGGTGCCGATAGCGACGGCGACTTCCATTTTGCCCGAAGGCTGATGATCGGTTAGAACCTGGCCTCCTGAGGTGCGGGCCATGATGTCGACCGCGGCGGATGCCGGGCTTTGCCCGGCGGGACGGGCGAGAGCGCCCGTCCCCACATGCGCTGAGTCTGTGGTGGCACGCGCGGGGACGCGCGCGCCTACATTAGCGCGCAGGGCTTCGCGGTAGTGCTCGGCGGCTACTTTTTGGCGCTGGGCGTGGAAGCCGGTGGTGCGCTCGTCGTAAATTTGCAAACGATAACAGCCCACGTTGCGCTTGCCGGTTTTGGGGTCGCGGGTGATGACGCAGGGCAAGGTGATGAATCGGCCAGCATCCTCGGGCCAACACTGCAGAATCGGAAAGTAGTTCAGAGAGAAACTGTCTTTGCGGATCACTTCCTTGCAGGGGCCCGTAGAGACAGTCTTGGGAAAGAACTTTCCCATCTCGGCCAGCTGCGGAAGCATTCTTACTTTGTCGAGAAAGCCTTGCGGAGATTTCACGTCCATGAAGGCGCGGATTCGCGCGGCGACCTCGTCGAGCGAGTCCACTTCGAGAGCCAGGTTCATTCGGCGCGCGCTGCCGAATTGGTTGATGAGAACCTGGTGACCGGGGTGGCCCTTGATGTTTTGGAATAAGAGAGCGGACCCACCCTTTGCCAAAGACGCAAAGGATGGGGCACCCTCGGACTTGCTCACGCGATCGGTGATTTCGGCAATCTCGAGGATGGGATCGACTTCGGTTGTGATGCGGCGCAGTTCGCCGGCGCGGTCGAGCGCGGCAATCCAGTCACGCAGATCGTCGTAGGCCAAAGTTCCTCCGCTTGCAGGACGCTCGATTATAGAACCACGCTTAGGCGATCAGTTAACCACAGAGGGCACAGGGGAGCACAGAGGAAAGCGGAAGCGGCCGAGACCAGAGTCTGACGCAGTTTCAGTACCGCACGGGGTTTGAGATTCAGTTTGCAGTTATTGGTTCTCCGTTTTCAGTTCTTTGGCATTCCTATATAGTTTGTGGCAACTTGGAGGCCTTGTGAAACGACGAGTGGTGATCACGGGAATGGGCACGGTCAGTCCCAATGGAGTGGGCAACGGCGCTTTTGCCGAGGCAATTCTCGCGGGGCGCAGCGGGGTGGGCCGGATTTCACGGTTCGATCCCTCGGAAATACCGGTGCAGATTGCGGGCGAGGTTCGCGGCTTCGACGAGTTGGCATGGGTGGAGAAGCGGGATCGCAAACACGTATCACGGGTTCTTCCGCTGGCGCTGGCCGCGGCCACGGAAGCGTTGGGCGATGCCGGGGTCGATTACGCGTCTCTGCCCTTGGAGCAGCGGCGGCGTTTTGGCGTGATTCTGGGATCGGGTGGCGGATCGCAGGAGTTCACCGAAGAACAGTACCGGTTATTTTTCCATCAGCAGTACAAACAGATGAGCCTGTTCTGCGTGCCAACGGGCGTGATGGGAACGCTCTCCAGCGAACTCAACGTGCGTTTTGGATTGCGCGGGCCCAGCCACATGATTACTACCGGCTGTACTTCTTCCACCGACGCGTTCGGCTACTCGATGCGGCAAATTCAGTCGGGAAGGCTGGATATGGTGTTGAGCGGCGGCGCCGACGCTCCCATCGCTCTAGGCATCATCAAGGGGTTCGTGCTCATGAAGATTTTGACGGACTCGTGGAATGACGCGCCGGAAAAGGGCTCGCGCCCATTCTCGGTGGATCGCGACGGGTTTGTACTGGCGGAAGGAGCGTGGATGTTCGTGCTGGAAGAATTCGAGCATGCGCGGGCCCGGGGGGCGAAGATGCTGGCGGAAGTCTGCGGCTATGGCTCGACCTGTGAGGCGTTTCATCGCGTGCGTCTGCAGGAGTGCGGCGAAGAGCCGGCGCGAGCCATTGGCCTGGCCATGAAGGAGGCCGGGATCGCGCCAACGGACGTGCATTACGTGAATTTGCACGGGACTTCCACTCAGCTCAATGACCGGATCGAAACCCGGGCGCTCAAGCTGGTCCTCGGAGAGCAAGCGCGGCAGGTGCCGATGTCGGCGCTGAAGTCGCAGATTGGGCATCCTCAGGGAGCGTGCGGCGCGGCCGGCGTGGCGGCGACCATTGTGGCTATGCGGCATGGGCAGATTCCTCCGACGCTGAATTTGGACACACCCGATCCGGAGTGCGATTTGGACTATGTGCCGGACCAGGGGCGCAAGAAGGCGATTGAGCACGCAGTGTGCAACTGCATCGCGTTCGGGTCGAAGAATTCGGCGCTGGTGCTTAGAAATTGCGCGTGAATGCTGTGATTCTGATCACACTCCGGCGTGAGCGTTAGCATGGGCAGAAAGCACTCGAGAGTAGCACTATCTTTCTGACGGTAGTTCAGTTGGGGAGACCATCTTGCCTGTTCGAGTGCTAGTGGTGGACGACTCTGAGGTGATAAGACGCAGCGTATGTTTACTGCTCCGGAGGCAGCGGGATCTAGAAGTGATCTGCGAGGCCTCGAATGGCATCGAGGCTGTAGAACGTGCCCAGGAACTGAAGCCGGACGTTGTATTGCTGGATATCAGCATGCCTAAGCTGAATGGAATCCAGGCGGCGCAGAGGATTCGCGTTGTAGCGCCGGAGTCCGGGATATTATTTCTGAGCCAGCACGACTCGAACGAGATGAAGCGCGCGGCGCTGGAAAGCGGCGGACACGGATACGTGGTGAAGTCCGAAGCGGGGCGCGAATTGGCCGCCGCGGTGCGGTCGGTAGCACAGCGCAACCGCTCCTCAACAGGCGAGTTCTCCTGAAATTACGACTGGACCTGCTGAGGGCGTGAGTTCCACCACTTGGCCGTCACCCCATCCATATTTCTTGCGCGACAATTCCTGTACAACATTTAGCTGATCGCGGTCGGTGTCTGTCGAAAGGACGCGGGCACGAGCCGCGAAGGTTTTCTCGCCTACGCGAACTTGCACCTGCGGGTTGGCTTTTAAATTTTGCACCCACTGGGAAGTGGGATATTCGGCGATCACGTAGTAGCGTCCGTCCAAATGAGTGAACCAGATTTCGATTTCGCGTGGCTGGCCGCTTTTACGGCCGCGGGTGGTTAGGTAGAGGAATTGGGACGGATCGGGATCGGCTGGCATTTAATAAGCGGGCTGCGCGGGCAGGAATGCCCGCGCCACACTTGGCCCTCAATACGAATCATTGGCCTTTCAATTTTAGTTTGGACTTGTTTTCTTCCAGGAACTCGCGCAGCTTGTCGGCGGATTCCAGCAGGCGTCCCCATTGTTCATAATAGAGAGTGACCGGGAAGCGGCCTAGTCCGTACACGCTGACTCCCCCCTTTTCGCCCACCCGGAATTCCAGGCTGCCGGTGCGGCGGGTGCCCTGCTGTTTTTCCAGTTCTGCCAGCTTAGCTTTCAGTTCTTCATAACTTGGTTCAGCCATTTGCTTACCTCGGAAGATTTTGTGGTGATTGGGAAATGGAGCGGGAGACCGGGATCGAACCGGCGACATCCAGCTTGGGAAGCTGGCGTTCTACCGCTGAACTACTCCCGCTCACGGGGACATCTTATCGCAGTGGGGAGTGGGATTGCCAACCCGACTGAAGGTTGCTGCGGATGGCTCTCTTCGCTCGCGGACGGACGAAGGCGTCCGTCCCCACGTGAGTCTACGTCCAACGAAACCAGCGTAGAGCCAGTGCGAAGGGGATGGCGCCCCAGACGGCTAGCACTAGCAGCCGGCCAGCCTGGGCGGCTAGCGGTTCGCCTTGGAGAATGGTGGAGCGGAGAGCGTCGTTGAGCGCGGTTAAGGGCAACGCCTTGATCAACGGTTGGAGTATGGCCGGAAAGCGCTCGTAGGAGAAGAAGACACCCGAGAAGATCCACATCGGCATCATGACCAGGTTCATGAGGCCGCTGACGCTTTCGATTTTTTGCGCGCGGCTGGCGACGAGCAGCGCCAGTCCTCCGAAAGAAATCGCGCCCACTGCGCCGATCAGAATGATAGTGAGCAGCGACCCCATCACTCGCATGTGAAAGGCCAGCACGCCCAGGCTCAGCAGCAGCGCGACTTCGATCAACATGAGCACCAGGCGGCTGCTGGTGAGTGCGAGTAGAAAGTCGCTGCGGCGCATGGGTGTTCCTACGAAACGTTTGAGCAGCTTGCGCTGGCGCATATCGACCAGGGCGAATCCGATTCCCCACATGGCGGCGTTCATCAGATTCATGCCCAGCAGGCCGGGAATGAGGAAATCGATGTAGCGTGAGCCGGGCTCGGTGGAGGCGATGGCTGAGGTAGGCAACGGGTTGGTGCGGCCCGCGCCGTCTTGGAGAGCATCGTCGACTTCGGCGCGGGAGAGCACGCTTTCCGGGCGAGCTGGGTCGTAGCGGTATTGCAGGGAGCCTTTGCCATCGGGGATTACGACCAGGTCGTACTTGCCCAGGCGGAAGCCGAGGAGAGCTTGGTCCTGGTCAAGGACGGTGGTGCGGATCGAAGAATGCTGCGGTGAGCGCTGGATCAAAGCTAACGTGTTGTCGGCGCCCGCGCCGGAGACGATAGCAATCGAGGTCACATCTGCGGGCTTGTTGCGGAAGGCGATGCCCAGGCCGGCTGCCAGCAGAAGCGGGAAGCCGAAGACCCAGAAGATGACTTCGGGCTCGCGCCTGAGTTCTTTCATGCGGGCGGACAAGAGATGGATATAGCCGGACCAGCGGTGGTTGCGGGGTGGGGTGGGGTGAGGCTTCAGTTGGGTGGGAGGAGTTTGTTCGGCTATTACCACGTTCTAAACCTCAGGGGCTGAAGCCCTTTCTTTTGGTGTTGCTATGCGTGGGCCTGAAGGCCCACGCTTCCACGGTGGCGCAGGCTTTTCGGCTCCAATCGGCTTCTGCGGTGGCGCCGACAAAAAACCCGCCGAGCTTTGCTCGGCCTGCACGGGTCAGAGACCCGTTCCTGCACAGCCATCTCCTGGGCTGGGCGGACGGGGGCGTCCGCCCCACACAATTTACGTCACTCCTCCCTCAAATGTCGGCCCGTTAGGCGGACGAAGACGTCCTCCAGGCTGGCCTGGCGCGTGGTCAGGTGCAACAATTCAGAGCCCCGATCGCGGACGGCGTCGAGCAGCGCTGGAATCGTCAGGTGCGGCTCGCGGACGTTTAAGCAGACTAGGCCGTCATCGTGACGGACCGACTCTACTCCGGGCAGCCCGCGCCAGGCATCGAGCGCGTTGCCATTGGCGAGGCTCGCCTCAAACTCGACTACGTGATGTCCTCCCAGCCGTTCAATTAAATCGGATGGCGTGCCTTCCGCGATGACTTCGCCGTGGTCGATGATGGCCAGGCGGTCGCACAGGCGTTCGGCTTCGTCCATGTAGTGGGTGGTGAGCAGCACGGTGCCGCCGTTCTTCTGGAACAACGCGGATGATGTCCCAGAGCTGGCGGCGGCTTTGGGGATCGAGGCCAGTAGTGGGCTCATCGAGAAAGAGAATTTTTGGATTGCCGACCAGCGCGGTAGCCACGGCCAGGCGCTGGCGCTGCCCGCCAGAAAGCTTGCCGACCCAAGCGTCGGCTTTTTCGGTGAGCTGGAGTTCGTCCATAACTTCATCGGCGGAACGCGGGTTGCGATAGAAGCTGGAGAATAGATCGAGAGTTTCGCGGACTGAAAGCTTCTCCGACAGCCGGGTCTCCTGCAGCGAGATGCCTAGTTGCTCGCGCAGCTCGCGGGCATTTTTCTGCCAGGTTTGGCCCAGGATGGTTACTTCTCCCGAGGTGGGCGCAAGCAGTCCTTCCAGGATTTCGATGGTAGTGGTCTTCCCTGCCCCGTTGGGACCGAGCAGGCCAAAGCATTCCCCGGCTTCGATGTCAAAACTCAGGCCGCGGACGGCTTCGAGCTTCCCGTCGTAGGTCTTGCGCAGGTTGCGGCATTGGATGGCAGGAGGCACGGAGAGATTTTAGCGTAGGGCGGACACTCCTGTCCGCCGCCGTTGACGTTGCGGTTGCTCTTGATTTTGCAACGGCGCGGAACGTCAGAACCAACACCAACATCAACAGCGGCGGACATAGGTGTCCGCCCTACAAGGTTGTAGTTTCGGTCACACGCACTGGTGACTTTGGTCACTGCACGCCATGATGGTGGGGTGCAACATGCATGCATCATCAACATGTAAATCCCGGCGCCTGCCGGGTGGGCATTGCGACGCCCTGCAGCCTCATTGAAAGGAGCCTTACTCCCATGTTTGCACGCATTATGCATTTTGACCTGAAGCTGGAAAAGAAAGATGAGTTCATCAAGGTGATAAAGAACGAGGTCCTGCCGATTCTGAAGAAACAGGCAGGGTTTGTGGAGATTCTGCCGTTTACCGAGGAAGCGAAACCTGAGAAAGTGATCGCCGTCACTCTATGGAACACGAAGCGCGATGTCGAGCGGTATGTGTTGGAAACCGCTCCCAGAGTCAAGGAGATCGTGTATCCGTACCTGACCACGCCAGTGGAAGCCAAGGCGTATGTGCTCGAGACCACCATTGCGAAGCATTTCGTGGAGGCCTTGACAGCCTGAAGGCAGGTGCGGTTCGTGTTCCACTATCCGGGGAGAGCTGCCAAGCTCTCTCCGGATTTTGGCTTTGGAGAGTCGTCTGTCATCCTGACGCAGCGGAGTCCTACGCGGAGCGGAGGACTCCCCAGGAAGGATCTATGCATTTGCCGGCGCCATTTCATTTGTGGCACCTGGCAAATACATAGGTCCTTCGGCCCGCAAAAAGCGCGGGCCTCAGGATGACACTTAGCCTTGCGCGGGATGCAGCACGCGGAAGGTGCTGCTACCGTTCGACCACACCAACACCAGCGCGTCCTCATTCTGAGGCACGCTGGACAGTGCATTCCTCACATCATCGGCGGATTTCATCGGCTTGCGGTTGATCTCCAGGATCACGTCGCCACGTTGCAGACCAGCATTGTCTGCGGGACTTCCAGGAACGACGTGGTCGATCACCGCCCCCTGGATGTTGCTGTTGGCTTGCACTTGCTGGCGCGTCTGAGGAGTAAGGTCTTCGAGTCCGAGGCCCCAGCGTGGTTTGCCATGTTCGGCGCTGGCGCTCTCACTCTCGTGATCGCGGGCGCCCATAGCCTCCAGAGTTACCGGGATCTCTTCGCTGCTGCCATTGCGCATCACCTTCAGGTGAATGGTTGTGCCGGGCTGCTTCTGTCCAACTTCAACTTGCAGTTCGCCAGCATCGTTGACGGCGTGACCGTTCAGTTCGGTAATGACGTCGCCGACTTTCAGGCCCGCTTTCGCGGCAGGTGAATCGGCCTCGACTTGCGAGACCACGGCGCCGACCGCGCTATTCACCTTGAAGAATTTCGCTTCGTCGGGCGTGACATCACTGATGCCGATTCCGATATAGCCGTGGACAACTTTGCCGTCTCGGATGAGAGTTGCGACGGTAGGACGCGCGATTTGCGTGGGAATGGCAAATCCCATGCCTGAGAATGACCCCGAAGGTGAGATCAGGAACGTATTGATGCCGACGACTTCTCCGCGGGCATCCACCAGTGGACCGCCGGAGTTGCCGGGATTGATAGCCGCGTCGGTCTGGATGAACTCACCGGGAGCGCGGCGATCATTGGCGTTGGGGTTGGGACGGTTCAACGCGCTGACGATTCCGCGAGTGACGGTGAAGCGGAATCCGTAGGGGTTGCCGAACGCAAGCACCGTCTGTCCAGGACGCAGTTCGGTCGAATCTCCCCAGGGCACACTTGGAAGCCCGGTTTGGTCGACTTTGATGACGGCCAGATCCGTGAGGGGATCGGCGCCGATCAGCTTCGCGGGCAGGATGCGGCGATCACCCAACGTCACGCGGATATCGACTGCGCCCGAAACGACGTGATTGTTGGTCACGATGTAACCGTCCGGCGAAATGATCACTCCGCTGCCCAGACCGTGCTCGATGCGCGGCTGCATGGGCATAGGCATGTTGAAGTGCTGTCCAAAGAACGGGCCGAAGAACTGTTGCAAGCCGTTGGAGTCGTCATCGTTCCCGCTGGAGTCATTGTCGGCCGTATCGTTGCGAGCGTTCGCAGGCTTCGAGGTTACGGTCACGTTGACGATTGCGGGGGTGACTCGCGCCGCCAGCGTTTCCATGGCATGGTCGAGTGAGAGCAAGGCGCCGACACTGCTGTCGTCGAGAGCGGCCGCGGCTGGCGCCGGCGCAGCAGCGGCGGCTTTGGTGGGGCTGGCGAAATGGTAGGCCGCAGCCGACACGATCAGTGCGGCGGCGACCACCGGTACAAGCAAGCGGCCGGTGAGTGCCGCCTTGCTACGTGCGATCCAGTTGTTCATTGTTTTCTCCTCTTTCAGTAACTAATGATTTAGTTGATATTGACAAAAAAATTTGCCTCTCAGATCGAACTCATTACGATCTCCGCTTCAATCTGCCTTTGGTTAGGATTGCCGGGATTGACTCGCCAAATGCAAAAAGTCGTCACGGCGGAACCTGAGGTGAATTCCGTGGATTGCGTTACAACCAGGATGTCCGGTCGTAGACTTCGTTCCCTGGTGCTGGCCTGCAAAAGAACAGAACGATGCCGAGTGTTCCGCGCCTTAGCCGGTATTACCGGTAAGCGAGTATCGAGGCGACCGGGAATCACCCGCGGCTGCTCCGGGCGGAGGGTCGGTCTCACCGAAGCCACTGTCGTGGGGAGCGCGGCCTGCGGCGTCCTTGCGATTGCCGTCACGACTGGCTGCGCGGTCGGCGCGTACTTCTGAAACGCGACCAGGCGCGGCGCATAAGGAGCCGCCACGACGACGGCTACAGACAGGACGGTGACCGCGCCCATCACCGGCTTCCAGACGCCAGTAGCTTGGGGACGGCTGGCATCGAGAATCTGCGCGATGCGATGCGAGATCTGCCGCATGCGGCCGGCGGCGGCCTGGACCAGAGACAGTTCCCTGCCGTGCCGCACCTTTTCGGCAAACGAAACCAGCGAAGCCGCGTAAGCCCTGGGGTTCGCCGTGTGCGAGAGGACTACGTCATCGCACGCCATCTCCCGCTCCAGCGCCAGGCGATTTTCGATCCACCAGACCGCGGGATGGAAAAACAAGATCGCCTTAACGATTTGCTGGAACAAATTAGTCCAGTCATCCCAGCGGCGCAGGTGGGCGAGTTCGTGCAGCAAGATGACTTTGAGTTCCTCAACGGAAAGGTCGCGCATTGCCCACGTTGGGAAAACGATGGCAGGACGGAGGAACCCGAAGGCGGCTGGGCAGTTCACGCGGTCGGATATACAGAGTTCAACCCGGCGGTGTGAATCGAAACGCTGGAGAACGTCGGCCATCTCCGGATGCAGAGCTACGATATCAATCGGGTCACAGTTCCTGCGAAGTTCGCGCATACGGAACAGACCGATTGCCAGCCTTACCAGCAGAATTGCGGAGACTGCCGCCCACAGTCCAAACAGATACATCGCCGACGAAGCGGAAATCGTCAATCCGGAGTGCGTCGAGGTTGCCGATAGAACCGGCGAGGTCGGACGGAGCGAGAACGGAAGAACAGCGATCGCCAATAGCGCCAGGAACCAGACTGCAAAACGAGTGCCTGAATTCTGCCGGCCGGCCAGCCGCAAGAGAATCCAAGCGACGGCTGCAACTGCCAGCCCTTCGGCGGCGGTATTGAGCAGGCTGCCGACTGAAGTCTGCGCCAGGGCCTGGAGACGCAAGGATTGAAGGCCGGTTACATAACCCGGAGCAATCATTTCTCTTCGCCCCTCTCCAGCATTTCGCGCAGACCTTTCAACTCGTCGGCCGCGATCACCTCATCTTCCAGAATGTTCAGCACCAAAGCTTCGTGGGAGTTGCGAAAAAAACGGCTGACCAAATGACGGATTTCGGAGCGCGTAGCCTCCTGACGGCCGATCAACGGCTCATACACATGGGCGCGACCGTCCTTGGCGTGGCTGACGTATCCCTTTTTCTCCAGGATTCGGACCGTCGTGAGAACGGAGTTGTATGCCAAGGCCGGCTTTTCCGGCAGCCATTCCAGCACTTGCTGGACCGTGCCCGAACCCTTGTACCAGAGCACCTCCATGATGCGGAGTTCGGCTTCGGTAAGGGTCACGGATTGCTTCGGCGGCACGAAAAATCTCTCCTTGTGGCCTTAGACGCGCCCGGGCGCGAAAGGTAACTAATTATTTAGTTGCATACCGGGCCCAAATCGTTGCCTGCGGCTCGATTGCCTTTAGTTTCTTAGATAATCCTTGGTTTCTTAGATAATTAACGATCAGTGCGGCGCTTTACACCTGAAATTTGATGCCTCGTCGACGCTGCCCGCGCCGTTGTACCGAGCGACCTGAGGATATGGGCACAGAGGGCGCGTGCGATCCACTTGGCTGGCGGTGGAATGGGCGGCAATGATCTGTGCTGGAGCTTTGCCCTGCTCAACCCACTGTTCGATGACGCGGATCGGGTCAAAGGTGTCCGGACCTTCTCCACCGGAGCAGTGTGCCATGCCGGGCGCCATGAAGAGGCGGATCCAGTTCGCTGCGTGAGCGGGATCTCCGCTGAGGTTGACCGCGGATCTGTAGAATTCGACGCTGGAGCCAGGGGATACCTGCTGATCAGCCCAGCCATGATAGACGAGCAGCTTGCCGCCGTGTTTCGCGAAAGCCGCGAGATGAGGATCGAGTTCATCGACGTCTTTGTCGATGGCATGGGCTTTCGCGGCGTCGCGTTCCAGGTCGAAGGTTCGCCAATCCCAGTCAGGATCATGGTAGACGACGTAGCGGAACTCATCGAGAAACAGGTCGGCAGGACGCGGTCCGCCAGCGAGACGAGCCCAGCGCAGTTCGGCGCCGGGCTCAAGACGCGGAAAGAGAACTTCGCCTGAAGCGGTCGTGGCGGGGCTTAGCATTGTTTGCGCGCTTTGGACCTGGCGTGTGGTCAGGCAGTCGGGGCCATCTGCAGCCTTGCACTCGAGGACTTTGAAGTCGAAGTGGCAACTCTCAGGGTCGCCAATGAGACCGTCTTTCAATCCGTCGTTCGCATCGCAGGCGTCGAGCACGGCGCTGTGAATCATCGCGTATTTGGCGGGCGGGATATAAGCGGCTCGGTCTTTAAAGGTTTGAGTTGCGATCCAGAGCGCCCAGGCATTGCGCCGAATGTTCGCTGGGTCGCCGGCGATGATGCCATCGAATTCATCGGGATAGCGGTAAGCCTGCAGCAGGCCTTCGCGTCCGCCTCCCGAGCAACCGCTCCAGTATGAGTAACGCGGCGCCCGGCCGTAGAAGTTTGCGATCAACTTCTTAGCCTCGACGGTCATCTCGTGTTCGGCGCGGTAGGCGAAGTCGACGAACTTTTCCGGATGGCCAACGATGAAGCTGGCTCCCCGGCCAGAATGACCGTCATCCGTAGCGCTGGTAGCGTAGCCGCGGCGAAGTGCATCGGCCATCTCGTCGTACGCGATGTCACCTCCCCACCCCCCGCTGCCGACTGCCAGATATTTGTCGTTCCAACCGGAAACTGGGAGCCAAATCTCGGCGCGAATATCGGAGTCGGAAGTAGGTTTGAGAGTCGCCGCGACTCGACAAAAAGCGGGCAGGTTGCGAAGTGTACCAGGGTGTGCGCTGGGCGCGAAAGAGCCAGCATCGATGGTTTTAGCCAAGGTAATAGAGGCGGTCGGCGAAGCCAGTTTCGTAAGGCTCTCGCAAGATTGGGCCCGGAGCGCACCAGGCACAAAGGTCACCACAAGCATGACCACGGAGAGCAGCAGTTTCTCGGGCATGATCGGAATTGTATCGAGGGGAGAACGGAAAGAGCGAGAGGGGGTTCCCCTCGAAGTTCCGCTGAGGCTTGAGGCTTAGCCTCCCAATGGATGCCGCTATGCAGAGGTCGCTTCCCAACCCAGTTGTTAGTCTTTGGTTCTCGGTTCTCAGAATCGGGCGACCGCCTATGCTGAAAACCTCGTGACTGAATGCTGAATACTGAGTGCTGAATGCTCCCCTCTAACGCGCATCCGTAGCCGACTGCTGCAACGGCGCCGGAGCGGATTCGTCCTGGGGCGGCATTGTGGCGCACGTCGGCGCCGCGCACCCAGAAGATCACGTCTTCGGCGATGTTGGTGGCGTGGTCGGCGACGCGCTCCAGATTGCGAGCGATCAGCAGCGCATCCAGCGCCTGACGAGTCACCTCCGGGTGCTCGTTCATGGTCTTGACCAGGGTGATGAAAGCGTCGTCCTTCATGCGGTCGACGACATTGTCCATTTCCAGCACCGCTTGCGCCAGCTCGGCTTTGCCTTCGATGAAGGATTCGAGCGCCCGGCGAACCATGGCGGAGACCGCTGCGGCCATGCGCGGGATGTCGATTGGCAGGTCAGCCTTGGGCAGTTCGACCATGTCCATCACGCGCTCGGCGATGTTCACCGCCTGATCGCCGACGCGTTCCAGATCGGAGTTGATCTTGGTCACGGCGAGAATGAAGCGCAGATCGACGGCCATGGGTTGCTGCATGGCGAGGAGATCGAAAGCCAACTCGTCGATCTCGCGTTCGGTGATGTTGATTTGCGTCTCGCCTTCGAGCACGACGTGGCAGCGTGCCAGGTCGCGGTCAATGTAGGCCTGGCAGGCGCGGTCCACCGCCTGCTCGGCCAGTCCGCCCATGCGGAGCAAGCCGGGCCCGGAGTTCGTCCAATCCTTGATGAAATCGGCTGCGCATTATCCAAACCTGCCTGTAATGTAGTCTTCAGTCCGCTTGTCGGACGGAGTGGTAAAGATTTTTTCCGTCTTGTCGAACTCGATCAGCTGGCCTAGCAGGAAAAACCCGGTCAATTCCGCGACCCGGGAAGCTTGTTGCATATTATGCGTTACGATCACAATCGTAAAGCGTTCCTTGAGCTGAAAGATCAGCTCTTCGATCTTGCCGGTGGAGATCGGATCGAGGGCGGAACAGGGCTCGTCCATGAGCAGTACTTCCGGCTGCACGGCGAGCGCGCGGGCGATGCAAAGCCGCTGCTGCTGGCCGCCGGAGAGGCTGGCGCCGGACTTCTTGCGGAGCGTGTCTTTCACCTCTTCCCAGAGAGCCGAAAGCACCAGCGAGCGCTCCACGATTTCGTCCAGCCGTTTGCGGTCGTGAAAACCGTTGAGCTTGAGGCCGGCAGCGACGTTGTCGTAGATCGACATCGTGGGAAAAGGATTCGGCTTCTGGAAGACCATGCCGATACGGCGGCGGATGGAGACCGCGGAGGTGCCGTTGTAGACGTCGATCTCGCCGATCCTGACCCGGCCGCTGGCGTGGGCTTCGGGGATGGTCTCGTGCATGCGGTTGATGCAGCGCACGAAAGTCGACTTGCCGCATCCCGAAGGCCCGATGACCGCCGTGCAATGGTTGGCGGGCATGGTGATGTTGATGTCACGCAGGGCCTGCGTCTTGCCAAACCAGGCGTTCAGTTTTTCGACCTGGATTCCGACACCCATAAATTAGTTTGCTCCCTTCAGCGTTCCGCGGCTGGCGGCGAGGCGCACGGCGCTGACCGCCCCAACGATGAGCACGATCAGAATCAGCGCGCCCGCCCAGGCCTGGCGATGCCATTCGTCGAAAGGTGAGATGGCGTAGCTGAATACCTGCAACGATAAGGCTGCGGTGGGCTGATTGACGTTTCCAGTTCCAGTAGGTGTTTCCGAAAGCCGTGAACAGCAGCGGAGCGGTTTCTCCAGCCACGCGGGCGAAGGCCAGCATCACCCCGGTGATCACCCCGGAAGTCGCCGTGCGCAGTGTAATCGAAAGCGTCGTGCGCCAGCGCGAAACCCCCAGTCCGTAGGCGGCTTCCCGCACATTGTTCGGCACCAGAAGCAGCATTTCTTCGGTAGCCCGGGTGATGGTGGGAATCATCATGATGGCCAGGGCGACCCCACCCGCGATCGCCGAGAAATGTTTTTGGGTCAGCACGACAATCGCGTAGGCCACGATGCCGATCACAATCGAAGGCACGCCGTTCAGCACGTCCGCCGTGAAGCGGATCAAGTCGCCGAAGCGGTTGCGGCCGTATTCTGCCAGGTAGATGCCGGCGCCGATGCCGATGGGTACGCCCGCAAGGCTGGCCAGTCCTAGAATCAGGGCCGTGCCGGCAATGGCATTGGCCATGCCGCCGCCAGCTTCTCCCACCGGCTTGGGAGTTTGGGTGAGGAACGCCCAGTTGATGGAGCCAATCCCTTTGTACACGAGATAGGCGAAGATCGCGCCCAAAGGCAGCAGAACGAGGAACACTGCACCCACAGCGGCGACCGTGGCCAGCGCGTTCATGCTGATCCGCCAGATACTGATACGGCCTGCAGTCTTGATTTCGCTAGTGGGGGTCTCAGGCATTGCCCCTCGCTGGGGTACCACGGGTAACCGTCCAAACCAGGAATTGCGCAATAGCGTTCACGATAATGGTAACGAGAAAGAGCGCCAGCCCAATCTCCACCAACGCGCTGAGATACATATCGCCGCTGGCTTCGCTGAACTCATTGGCGATGACACTCGCCATCGTGTAGCCCGGAGCAAACAGGGACTTTGCAATCTCCGCGCGGTTGCCGATTACCATGGTGACCGCCATGGTTTCCCCCAGGGCGCGGCCCAGTCCGAGAATGATGCCGCCCATGATGCCGGCGCGGGCGTTGCGCAGCACCGCGATGCGAATCATCTCCCAGCGGGTCGCACCCAGCGCCAACACGGCTTCGCGCTGCTGCTGGGGCACCGCAGTCATAACTTCCCGCGTAATCGAGGAGATAATCGGTATCACCATGATGGCCAGAATCACTCCGGCAGCGAGCATGCCTATACCAAAAGGCGGGCCTTCGAAAAATCCCGTCCAGCGAAGGTACTTGGCGCACCACGGCTCGACATAGAGGCGCAGTAAAGGTACCAGTACAAAGATTGCCCACAAGCCATAGATCACACTGGGGATAGCGGCCAAAAGCTCGGTAGTGAAAGCGAGCGGACCCTTCAGCCAGGGCGGCGACATTTCGGTGATAAACACAGCCACGCCTACGGCGAGAGGCACTGCAATCGCCAGCGCCAGGAAGGAAGAAACCAGGGTGCCATAGACGAAAGGCAAGGCACCGTAAGAGTCGTTAACCGGATCCCAATCGCTGGCGAAGAAAAATTTCCAGCCGAATTCGTGCAAGCTAAGACGGGACTTGGTAACAAGTTCGAAAACAATCAAGCCCACCAAGGCCAGGACGCAGAGACCGCACGCCAGCATGGCATAGCCAAATACCCTATCGGCCAGGGGGCTGTAACTGCCGGTAAGGATGGGGGGACGCTCGTCTGCCGCAACTTCTTGTTGTGCAATAGGTTGCGGTCCGGTCACTTGCGGCGCTCCTAAGGCTCGGTTCGCCATCCAAGGCAAACTAGCAGAATCGTGTTACAAGAATGTTAAAATAACGAGTAGCTTTTCCTTATATGGCGGAGTCCGTGCAGGGCTCCTGGCCCGAGGATCAGTTTTCCGCAGTCGGGTTTTCCCAGGGCTTCCCCTGAAATTTAGCTGCCAGGTGTGCTGTTTATGCCAGTCGATCAAGAACGCAGCCGTCTCGTTTTTCAGAAGCTGAGCCGGCAGCTGAGCAAGGTAGGGGCGAAGCCTGTCCCGCAAAACGTCCACAAGTTTCGAACCTACAGCCGCCGCGCGGAAGCCTTGTTGGACGAACTCATCCTGGAACCCAATCGCGATGACCAGAAGCTGCTCCGGCAACTGGCGCGGCTGCGCGGCAAGGCAGGCCGGATTCGTGACCTGGACGTGCAGATTGCATGTTTGCGCAACTTGAAAATTTCCCGCGAGCCGGCCCGCAAAGCCCAGTTGCTGCGTCTGCTGGCGGAAGAACGCTCTCGGCGCGAACGCCGATTGGTCAACGCGTTCAGCAAGGAAACCGTGCACGAGCTGCGCCGGCGCCTGAAACGGGCGGCACGAGCCGCCAAAATGCCCACGGGACAAGATGCGTTGGGCCTCGCCATGCATCGGCTGGCAGAGTTGGGACGAACCTCTGTTCCCCTAACGGAAAAGATCATGCACCAGTACCGGATTGCTGGAAAAAGGGCTCGCTACCTCGCGGAGTTGGACCCCGACGATCCCCGCGCGCGAAGGCTGGTGGCACAACTCAAGCGCATGCAAGACGTAATCGGCGACTGGCACGACTGGCTGAAGCTGACCCAGAAAGCGGAGAAGCTCTTGGATAAAGTCCCGTCTTCGCCATTAGTGGCTGCGTTGCGCAATGTGACGCGTGCCAAATTCCGCCAGGCGGTGGATGCGCTGTCGGAGATGCGGGTTATGCTTTCGGCCAAGAAGCCGGCTGCGGTGGAAATGTCCGCGGCTCCGAAGCCCGTTCAGGGTGCGGTGGCGTGAGGCGGGTGGGCCAACTCAGGGAATTCCTGCTCATGGGGGCCCTGAAAAGAGCGCTGGAACACAGCAGGAACATCGCCTCCGTGGCTGTAGTGGCGCAAGCCATCGACGAAAATGCGCGCGCCTTCTACAGACGCTATGGCTTCATCGATATTCCGCATCATTCGAATCGGCTCTTCATGCCCATGAAGACGGTGGCGCAGCTTTTTCTCGAGATTGGCGCAGAGTAGCTCACCACTCAAGCCAAAGGAAGGCTTGAGTGCGCCACCGGCTCGGATCGCACGGGAAGCGGGTGGCGTTCCCCTCCGCCAAACCGCTTCCATGCATGCGCTGTTCAGCTACTCCACTTTGCGGACCACGCCATGGATCGCCTTCGTGCCGAAGTGACCCGTGGCGGGCCCCGTAAGCACCAGTGAAATATTTGAAAACGGCACCTTCTCCCCGCCGTTGATGCAGACCTGCATCGTCGATGGCCCTTTCGTCTCAAAGGGCGCCGAGTTTCCGTTTCCCGTAATGCTGACCGTGCCCGTGATCACGAGATTCGGGCTCGTGGTTGCGGGGTTATAGGCAGGACAGACGGTGGAATCGGAGCTGGTAGTGACCTTGGCATGGTTCATGGTGATGTGGTGAGTGTGCGCGCCGCGGGTGTCGGGGTTGGTCAGATCGACCGTAACTCCGGAATCGGATGTTTCCATAGTTACGGCTGCGGAAAAATTGGCGTGGGTTCCGCGCCAGTCCAAAGTCCAATTGCCGCGAATTTCGTACGGTCCTCCTGCGACGGTCGAGGGGGAGTAATCGTTAATGATGCCGGTGAAGTGGACGAAACGATCGAAATGGAATGGTTCGGAATTCTGCGCCACAGCCCCTGTAACTGAAGCCAACACAAGGACGCACAGGGCAGGTATCGCCCAGCTGACAGTTTTTCTGCTCATAAGAATGCCCTCCAAAGGCTTGAGAGTCGGGCTTGAGCGCGGATCTATATTCATGGGTTGCAATTCCGTTGTTCACGAATTGCAATTCGGCGATCTTGCGCTTAAGCTGCCGGAACACAGTCGAGCCTCCGGGCGCTGTGGTCAAACAGCAATGCACGGAATGGCTCTTTGCCGTGAAATGCTGTCTATTGCCGTTCCAGCCGACCGAGTTCCAAGGAGCTTCGCCAAGGTCGCTATACGATTGAACCCATTGGGGAGAAGGCGATGAGTGAACCAATCTCAGGCGCGCAGCCACCCGGGAAAATATCGGAACAGCGCCTGGATTCGTGGAAGGAGATCGCGGCCTACCTTAAGCGCGACGTAACCACCGTCCAGCGCTGGGAGAAGCGGGAGGGGATGCCGGTTCACCGTCACCTCCACGACAAGCGTGGTTCGGTATATGCCCTGGCTCCCGAGCTGGATGACTGGCAACAGAGTCGCAGGCTGCACTTGCCGGAGGAGTCTGGGGCAGAACCGCCTAAAATCGTTCAAGATAACCAGGGCGGAAGGACTTCATCACAGGCAAAACTCTGGTTTGTTCTGGCTGGTGCAGTGGTACTTGTCGTGCTCGCCATCGCGTATCTCAGGGTGCGAGGTCGAGCGCAGAGCACGGCGCCGCCAAAAATCACCTCGCTGGCGGTTCTACCCCTGAAAAACCTGTCCGGAGACCCCACGCAGGAATACTTTGCCGACGGGATGACCGAAGCGCTCATCGGGCGGCTGGCCGCGATCCATAACCTGCGAGTGATCTCCCGCACCTCCGTGATGCGCTTCAAGAATCCCCAGATCTCGGTGCCGGAGATCGCGAAAATCCTGGGCGTGGATGCCATCGTCGAAGGATCCGTGATGCACGAGGGCAGCCGGATTCGGGTGACGGCCCAGTTGATCCGGGGCGCGACCGACGAACACTTCTGGTCCGAAACTTATGACCGCGAGATGCGGGATGCGCTGACCTTGCAAAGCGAGTTGGCGCAAGCCATTGCCGAAAAAGTTGAAGTGACAGCGAGCGGGGAGGAACACCAGCGGCTCGCCGCGGCGCGTCCGGTTGCGCCAGAGGTTTATGAAAGCTATTTGAAGGGCGTGTTTGCCATCAATAAAGGAATTAGCCGCGCGGCCGTCGAGGAAAGCATTCGCAACTTCGAAGACGCTATAAAAAAGGACCCAACTTTCGCGCCGGCCTACGTCGGGTTGGCCAAAGCCTACACGGAACTTGGCACGGTGTTTGCCGGCGGTAGCCCGGAGGAGACGCGGCCGAAAGTCATGAGCGCCACCCGCAAAGCGTTGCAACTGGATCCCGATTTGGTGGAAGCGCATCTCCTGCTGGCAAACGTTCTACAAGAAGAATGGCAATGGGCGGAAGCGGAGGCGGAATATCGGCGCGCCCTCCAATTGAGTCCGAATGATGCGGATGCGCACGCCAAATTTGCTTTGTGGCTGTTATGCCAGGGACGTACGGACGAAGCTGTAACCTGGATACGGCGCGCCCGGGAACGGGACCCGGTGGTAGTTTATGGTGCCAGCGTCGCGTGGATTCTGTTCCAATCCCACCGCTATGAAGAGGCGATACGGGAATCGCGCAGTGTGCTGGCAGTGAACTCCCAGGATGCAGGCACGCTTTTAATCCTTGGATTCGTGCTGGTGGCCAACAATCAAGCGGAAGATGCGGTTCCTGTACTGGAGAAAGCGGTCTCTATTTCAAATGGCAGCCCCGCGGCGACGGGCGTACTGATTAGAGCGTACGCTCACGCGGGACGGCGCAACGATGCGCTGCGCTTACTGGCAGGACTGAAGCAACGCCGAGAAGCAGGCTATGTTCCGGCCGGCGCCTTCGTGAATGCTTATTTAGGACTGGGACAAAACGATGAGGCTTTCAGCTGGCTCGAGCAAGCCTTCAAAGAAAAATCAAATATTCTGCAATTCCTCAAAACCCATCCGTTCTTCGATCCTATCCGGGATGATCCCCGATTTCGCGATCTGGTCCGCCGGGTTGGCCTGAGTTAGATTCCTCGGATCTTTCGTTCGGTCCGCGAGTGGGGCTGGCTCACTCTTTGCCGGCGTTCAAAATAACTGAGGCTGCCCCACCCCTTCGACTCCGCTCAGAGCAGGCTCTGCGCGGTTTTCGCAGGGTCGGGACCACGAACCTGAATCACATTTCTCTTCGAGCGGGACGCTTCCGCGGGATCCCCACCCTAATCGCAAAGAACGCGATTAGGATGGGGCACCCCGTTATGGACCGAGTTATACTAGACGGGAGATGTGGGCCATCCGCCTATCTCAGTCCATATGGCCGGATCGTTACTTACGCGAATTGCGAGCCTCCTAGTCTGTGCGACTGGCTTGCTAATCGCATCCTGCGGCTCGCAAGGCTTACATCCGCCTGTCGTTCAACCAATCCCAGAAAGTTGTGGCACAGCAGCTTCCGCACAACAAATAACCTACACGGGCGTCTTTAGTGCCGTGGGTAACATGAACGTGGCACGTACTTCACCGAGTCTGATCGCGCTGCCAAACGGCGGAGCTTTCGTCGCCGGCTCTTCTCGCACAATAGAACTGTACGATCCTATGTCCCAGTCGTTTTCGGTAGTGGGGCAGATTCAGGGAGATTATGGAACGGCAGTTCCTTTGCGGAACGGTTGCATATTGTCAATTGAGAGCACCACCACAACACGGTTGGGAGTCATCGCTGAGATTTATAATCCTAGCGCTCGCCTGCTTTCCTCGACTGGCCTTCCGGTGGTTCAGCAAGACACCCCAGCCGTAGTTTTGCCCAACGGCAAGGTGCTCTGGTGTGGCGGGGCAAGTCGTAACTCCGCAGATGACATGACGATGGTGCGAACAGACAAATGTCAGCAATATGATCCCGTTTCGGGTTCTTTTCAGCTCGCAGGGTCACTTAACCGCGCCGTTGATTCTCAAGCGGCCGCATTACTGACCAGCGGAAAAGTCTTATATACCGGGGGCTGGGTTTTTTCCGAACAGTTCCCGAATCCAAGCGGTACTTTCGCCGGCGTTTACGATCCAGCATCACAGGTGGAAACGCCGCTGCCTTCATTCATGAATGTCGGTCGAGCTTCTCACACAGCCACAACACTGAAAGACGGAAGGGTGTTGATAGTCGGAGGAACGGATGGCAGCAATATTCTGAGCAGTGCGGAAGTCTTCGACCCTAACACCAGCACCTTTTCCTTGGTCGGAAGCATGTCTGTAGCTCGTTTCGATCATAGCGCCACATTGCTCACTGATGGCCGCGTCTTGATCGCTGGCGGATTTAATCTAGGCGTGCCGCTAGATACGGCTGAAATATTTGATCCGTCTACGAACAGTTTTGGCACCACCTTTCAGATGACTCAAGCGCGTGCTAGGGCGGACGCCGTGGTCCTTGAGAATGGACAAGTGCTTATTGCAGGCGGCACGACCGCCATTAATAATGGCCCAGCCCTATCTTCGGCAGAAATGTTTCATTAGACTGCTCCACCAGAGGAAACTGTCCGCTGCTGAAGTGGTCAAGCCGCTTGCCATTCATCCAGAAACAGAATTAATAAACCTGGGGACACACGGATTTTTCACGGAACGGCGCTTACCCCCCTAACTGCGTTTCTGACTTCGGGGGTTCACTCCAGAAGGGGAGGCTCTTTGCGGTTTTCGTAGGGGGGATACCACGAACCTCGACCCGGTCCCTCGCGCGAGATGTTGGCCCTCTATAACCGTGTCGGCATAAAGAAGTACATCGGGATGCAGACAGTCTCCCAATTCTCCGCCGCAGGGATCGAGCAAGAAAAATCCTAATCGGGACGCTGCCGTGGAGTCCCGCCCTTGCGCAAACTACCGCGCAAGGAAGCCCCCCACAGTTGTGAAGTCATCAGCCCCAAAATAAGCCGCTCGAATGCAGTGAGGCTGGCTCTAGTGAGATCTTCGCAGGTGTATTCTTAACTGAGGAACGGTTCTGGTTCCACAAGCCCGCCGGGGCCGGAAATCGCCGGTGAGTGAGCACCCGTTGCAGTCTTGCCGGCGGGCACAGGAGTGCACATGCCCAGATCATCTGTCCTAGAAGGATACTTGGGCCAATTGCTGCCAGGAGAATTGCAAGCCACTCTCTTCTCGAAAGAAGCGAACCTCTCAAAGCGGATCAGTGCGGTTGAAGCGCTGCTGCGCAGTGACGCGGGCCACCTTCTGCGGAACGAGATGAGCAGATGGATTACTCATCTCTTGCCCGCGGAGGCTTTGGTTCCGGAGATCTATGCGCAATGGCGCCCTCTAGTTCGGGATGCGATGGTGTTTGTCGTGTCACGGTTGTCGGATGCGCGCCTCGCCCCCAAGCTCGTAGAACAAATAAGCCTTTCCTTGCATACGGCGCCTGAAGTTCGTTTGCTGCGGCTGGTTGCCAAGATGCCGGCTCTCCAGAAACTGGGACAAGTGTTGGCGCGAAACCGGCACCTCCATCCCTCTTTACGGGACGCGCTCTCTGAATTGGAGAATGGTATCTCCGACGTTAAGACGGAGGAGATTAGCGCAATCATCGTTGAGGAACTGGGAGCGCAGCTTGAAACCTACGCCGCAAAGGTGGAACCAGCCATATTCTCCGAAGCGAGTGTCAGCGCGGTGCTGCGTTTCACCTGGCGGAATCCGCGCACTCGAAGACGGGAGCGGGGCGTTTTCAAAGTTCTGAAACCCCATATCCCAGCGTGCTTTGCCGAGGACCTGGAGTTACTACAGCAGCTAACTGAATTCCTGGCTACCAAGCACTGCGAGTACGGGTTCGCAGCACGCGTTCTTCCTGACACATTCGATGAAGTCCGGCGGTTGCTCCAGCACGAAGTAGACTTCGTGCGGGAACAAGCGACTCTGGTGGAAGCGTACCGTCTTTACCAGGCTGTCCCGGGTGTCCGCGTGCCGCGACTGATTCAGCCGTTGTGTACCTCCAAAATTACGGCGATTACCGAGGAAAATGGGGTGAAAGTCACTGATGCGGTAGCACGCATGCCGGAGGAGCGCCGGCGTCGCGTCGCCGAGCAGTTGATCGAGGCGCTTATTGCCCTCCCCATGTTTGCGGCACCGGGACACGCGATGTTTCATGCCGATCCCCATGCCGGCAATCTACTGTACGACACACGAACTGGGGAACTAGTGATTCTCGACTGGGCTTTGACGGAACGCTTGAGCCGCGAGCAACAACGACATCTGGCGCTTCTGTTTCTTGCCGTCAGCTTGCGAGACCCTCTGAATGTCAGCAAGCAGGTGCAGGCTCTAAGCCTGCGGCGAGCGAGTGACGAGAGGAACGTGCGGCTCATCCGCGACTGCGTGACTGGCTTCTTCGCCCAGTTACCCGCCACCCGGTTGAGCGGCAGCGTGGACGCGATGCGCTTGTTAGAACTTCTCACGCTTCAAGGCGTTCGCTTTCCAGCCCCGTTAATTATGTTGCGCAAGGTGCTGTTCACGCTGGATGGCATTCTGCATGAGATTGCTGGATCGAGTGTCAGCCTGGACTTCGTCCTGGCACACCATCTTATGCAACGCTGGACGGCAGATTCCAGGACCTTTGGATCACCGCTTTCGCTGACGGACTGGATGGCGGTACAGAGCAGCGCGCTGTTCTATGGCAGCCGGTTGTGGATGCAGTTAGCCCACTCGATGTTTGGCATGAGCGTGACGAATGCGTCCCGCACGTAGGCAGGTACCGGGGTGCCCACCTGTGAAAACCAAGTTCAAAGCTCGAGTAATCATTTCCAGAGTTATGCCTCGCGCAGACGCGGGCCACCTGTCCACGGAATCCCATCCTAATCGCACAGAACGCGATTAGGATGGGGTAGCCTCATTTGGGAGGAGGACAAAAGAAACCCTTCAAATCGGTTCGGGGCTGGTGTTTACGGCGTCGGTGACGTTGGAGGGCTCGTCGTCGAAGTTCTTACCGGGTCCGAAGGCGACTTTCTCATATTTGTTGCCGACCTTGCGTATGGCATCGCGCCACCCGTCATCCCAAACGATACGCGCTTCGCCATCCACCAATGTCCAGGTACCGTGGACCGAGCCAAGGGTCTTCCGAGCTTCCCCGTTGCGCTCCAGCGTGATGTAGAAATGAGTGCCCATTCCGGCGCCCTCGCCCACTCTCCACTTGCCCAAAAAAGGTCCGCGGCCTAAAGCTGTGCCAGCCGTCATGCTGTTGAATTCGATATGCGCGATATCGGCCACCGGAATGCGTTGTTCGGATCTTCCTCGCGAAATGACCATGGCAGATCCCTTGAATTCAATCCGCGTGATCTCGCTCACCGGGATGTCCTGCTCGTGGCCATCTTTGAAAACGATTACGGCGGAGTTCCCTTCTTTCGGCGAGGCGGAGCGCGATTGCGTGCGGGCGCTTAGAGCGGCCAGCAGAAACGCTCCTAAGACCACAGCTATGACAGCGAAATTACGCATGGTTACCCTCCCCGAGCATTGCGGTCATGCCCTGCCGCCGGCATCTCACTCCATTGTACGAAACGGCCAGCCACATGGTTCCCTCCATATTGGCGCGTTTGGCCTATTCTTTCAACTTCATAAGGCTGCCGGAGACAATACGAGTCCGCGGTTTAGTCTGCTTGTGGGTGCTGGCGCTCTCTCTGGAACCTTGCCTCTTGCCGGTCCTCAGTTCTCAGCTTGCTGGCGTTCGCGCTGCGGTAAACTATTTGCCTTCCACCATGCCGACCTTTGCGGCTGTTGACATCGGATCTAATTCCGTTCGTTTGAAAATATCACGGCTGGTAGGACGCCGCCTGCGTGAGATTCATGAAGACCGCGAAGTCACGCGCCTGGGCGAACTGGTGTTCCGCAGGGGCTTGCTTTCGCCGGACGCGATGGCCAACACAGTGAAAGTGCTGCGGCGCTTTCATCGCGCGGTGCAGGATGCTGGAGCGGAGACGGTGCGGGTGGTCGGTACCAGCGCATTGCGCGACGCCCGCAACTCCCGGGCGTTCCTCGAGTGGGTGAGATCGGCCACCGGCTGGAAGGTCGAAATCATCTCTGGAGTTGAGGAAGCGCGGCTCATCCACCTGGGCCTGGTTTCCAGCATGCGGATCACGGCTTCTCCGGTGCTGATGATCGATCTGGGGGGCGGAAGTTGTGAGCTGACCGTCTCCAGCAACGGGCACATTCGCGAGACCGTAAGCCTGCCGCTGGGCGCAGTACGGCTCACTAACGAGTTCTTCCGGCACGATCCGCCGCGCAAGCCGGAATTGCAACGGCTGCGTGCGTTTGCGGCCAGAGAGATTGGGCGAATCGCAGAGCGCGTGATTCGGGCGCGGCCTAAGGTTGTAGTCGCCACCTCAGGCACGGCAGCCGCACTGGCAACGGTTAGCCGCGGGCTATACGGAGCCCCAGGGCCGCGGAGCGCCGGTGTAACTCGGGTTCAGATGCGCCGCATCGCCAAAATGCTGGCGCGGCTGCCGCTGGTGGAACGCAACAAGCTGAATGGCGTAGGAACTCGGCGGGCCGAGATCGTGGTGGCGGGCGCGGCTGTCTATGACGAACTTCTGGAGCGCTGCGAATTGCGGGGTTTTCGCTATTCTCCGCTGGGCTTGCGCGACGGACTGCTGGCGCAGATGGCGGCGGAATATGACCGGGGGACACGTTCCGGAAAGCAACTCGAGTCGGAGCGGTGGGACTCGATCCGCGCTGCAGTGGAACACTACGGCGTGGAAATGGGCCACGCGCTGCAAGTGCGGGAATCAGCCATGCAACTCTTCGCAGCGTTGAAGGCAGTACACCGCCTGCCTCCGGAATACCGGGAATGGCTGTCGGCCGCCGCCATGCTGTACGAGATAGGAGACTTCGTGAATCGCAATGGCCGGCACCGGCATGCGCATTACATCATCTCCAATTCTGAAATTCTCGGATACACGCCGGAGCAGCGCAGAATTATCGCGGCGATCGCGCGCTACCTGGGAAAATCGCGGCCAAATACCGGGGACGCTCCCATGAAGGGATTTGCGCCGGCTGACCAGGAGAATGTACGCAAGGCGTCGCTCTTGCTGAGGCTGGCGCGCGCGCTGAACCTGGGGCGCAGCAAGGCCATCCGGACCACGCGGGTGCGCGTGCACGATGGCGAAGTGCGCTTCACTTTGCTGGCGACGGGACGCACCAGTGTAGATCTCGAGTCGTGGGCGGTGGAGAAAGAACGAAGCTACTTCCGGGAAGTTTTTGGGCGTGAACTTTCCGTTGCGGCAGCATAGAGCGTGCGCAGAATCTTTGGCGTCAGCATCCAGTGCAAGTTGCCGCTACTGCGGCCAACTTCTATTTTTGCCACTGCGCCCTTCTTTAATTCAGTCGCGGCCTCGCAACCGGCCTGGCTGACGGATCGGCCAAGAAACTCACTCAGGTTAGGGTTGTGGCCTACCACCATGATGCTTTCATTCCTGGCGTAGCTGTCGACCAGCTTGCGGAAATCAGCGAAGGAGGCGCCGGGACGAAGGGCGTCCTCGAATTGCAGTTTGCCTTCATAGCTGAGTTCGTTGCCCACCAGAGAAGCGGTTTGAGCGGCACGCTTCAGGGGACTGGAGAGAATCACCTCGACCTGAACGTCCAGCGCTGCCAGAGCCCGGCCCACGTATCCACATTGCGCAATTCCCTCCTTGTCGAGGGCGCGCTTCGCGTCTTTCTTTAGATTGGCTACCGACTGACCGGCGCTGGCGTGACGCAGGAAGTAGATGATCATTGGAATCTATCGTTCCTTTCCGGGAATAGCCCTCACGTTGGCGGTCCTTCCAGAGCTAACTCTGCGCGCCCTGCGCGGACTCTCAGCCGGAATGGCTTCCAGGGGTAACTTCCCTTCCGCCAAGCCAATCAGAAAATCCTGAGCGCTGAAAGCCGCGCTTCCGGCCGGCGCTTTGCGTTTGCCCTGAGCCTGCCAGGTGCGCTTGTAGGAACCGTCCTTCTGCAGCAGGCGGGACTTCACGTTGTCGACGAGATACGACTCCAGAATCTCATGCCGTACCCGCTCGCGCAGCAGCGCATCCTTGATGGGGAAAATCACCTCCACCCGCTCGTACAGATTCCGCGGCATCCAGTCGGCGCTGCCCAGGTAGACTTCCTCCTGGCCTCCGTTGCTGAAATAAAAAATACGGCTATGCTCGAGGAAGCGGCCCACAATGCTGCGCACGCGTACGCGATCGCTCACGCCGCGCACTCCCGGCCGCAGGGCGCAGATGCCCCGCACCAGCAAATCGATCTCGACTCCCATTTGTGAGGCGCGGTACAAAGCCATGATGATGTTCTTGTCGAGCAGCGCGTTCATCTTGGCAATGATGCGAGCGGGGCGGCCATGCCGCGCGTGCTCGGCTTCGCGGGCAATCAAGGCCAGGCAGTGCTCCGCCAGATTGAGCGGCGCCACCATCAGGGGCTCATAGTGCGGATGCTCGGCGTAGGCGGTCAGAAAGCTGAAAACGTCATGAATGGCGCCGGTAAGTTCGGGGTCCGAGGTGAGCAGGCTGAGATCGGTGTAAATGCGCGCGGTGGAGGCGTTGTAGTTGCCGGTTCCGAGGTGGGCGTAGCGCCGGGTTACGCCGTCGGGATCGCGGCGCACCAGCAGCGACAATTTGCAGTGCGTCTTCAAACCCACCAGGCCGTGGAAGACTTGTACTCCGGCGTCTTCCAGATCGCGCGACCAGCGGATGTTGGAGTCCTCGTCGAACCGGGCCTTCAGCTCCACGACGGCGGTGACTTCCTTTCTTTCAGCGGCGGAAATGAGGGCAGGAACGATCAGCGAGTGCTCGCTCGTGCGATAGAGGGTTTGTTTGATCGACAGCACGCGTGGGTCCGCCGCCGCGGCCTCGATAAAGGAAACCACCGCATCGTAGGAATCGAAAGGATGATGCAGCAGAACATCGTGGCGGCGAAGCTCCTCGAAGAGGTCTTGCGATTTTGCGGTGAGCCGCAGTTCGCGGGGCACGAACGTCTTGAACTTGAGTTCGGGATGAGCAGTCTGCTCGTAGATATTGAACAGGCGTGAGAGATTCACCGGACCGTGAACCGGAAAGACCTGCCAGGGGTCGAGTTCGAAGTTGGTGCGCAGTCGTTCGACGATCTCAGGATCGGCGTCCGCTTCGATTTCCATGCGCACGGCATCGCCTTTACGGCGGTTGTGCAGCTCGGTGCGTACCGACTCCAGCAGATTGCGCGATTCCTCCTCGGCCAAATAGAGATTGCTGTTACGGGTCACGCGAAAAGCGGCCGAGGAAACAATGTCGTAGCCGTGGTACATCCTGGAGGCGTGGTAGGCAACGAGATCGGCGAGAAAAATGAAATCGTCAGTGCCCTCCGAGGGAAGGTGGACGAGGCGAGGCAGCGCTCGGGGCACGGTGACCACGCCGGTGTAGGTGAGCGACGACCGGCGGCGGCGGCGCAGTAGAAATGCCACGCACAACGCTTTGTTGATGACCCGCGGAAAAGGATGAGCCGGATCCACGGTCACCGGCGTCAGCAGCAGGTCGAGTTCCCGTTCGCAGTATTCGTCGATAAAGGCTCGCCCCTGGGAGTCCAAATCGTGCAAGCCGAGCACACGAATACCATTCTCGGCCAACCGGGGGCGCAGCTTATCGTTCCAGCAACTGTACTGGTCCTCCACGAAGTCGTGGGTACTGACAGAGACTTGGTCGCGCTCTTCAATCATGGTCAAGCCATCTGGACCCGCCTCGGCATAGCCGTCTTCGATCTGCTGCACTAGTCCGGCGACGCGGACCTCGAAGAATTCGTCCAGGTTGCTGGCGGTGATGGATAGGAATTTGACGCGCTCCAGCAACGGATTGCTTTCATCCTGCGCCTCTTCCAGGACGCGGCGATTGAAGGCCAGCCAGGAGGCCTCGCGATTGATGTAATAAGCCGGATTGTCGAGCGAAGTGCGAGCCATAACCATTGTGGCAACGGAAGCCGACTCAAAAGAACGTCGGCAGTTCCAAGCCACGCGCAGGTTTCAGATTGGAATTGCGGATTGCCGGACTATCCCGTCGTGCAAGCTTGTAGCCCCGACGGTCCACCAGAGTATAAGCCAAAAGCTCAAAAAGAGCGGCCGGAGCAAATGCTCCGGCCGGAAGTAAGACGTTGAAAGTCGCCACCCTAGAAGCTGAAGATGGTGTCAAACTGCCAGCGTTTGAGCCAGCGTTCCAGAGTCGCGCTCTGAGCGGTCACCAGCTGGCGGCCGATCAAACCGGTGACGCCAACTTGAACGTGCGGGTAAGCCTGGTAGTAGGCCTCAACCCGGTGTTCGACGACGTTGGTCGGCTGCTTCAAGTCGCTGAAGTCGAACGCCGAGAGAACGGCGTCGCGCTCGATGCGAGCAAAAGTGTAGCCGAGGAGAAGGTCGCCCTTGTTCTTGGTCTGGCCAACCTTAAACTCACCCCAGTAGCCGTGGCGCTGGTGAGAGTCGCAGGTCGGAGGAGCCACTCCGGCCGCGACAAAGGCCTTGAGGTTGGCGCAAGCTTGCGTGTTCTGGGCGAAATCGAACAGAGCGTACACGGGCCAACGTTTGAAGCCTGTGTCGACGTCCACGCGCCCGATCGCGTCCACGATACCGTACTTGGAAGCGAAGACGCGCTTGCCGGCGATAACCCCGAAGTTGTTGGTCAGAGATGACGCGCTGAAGCCGAAGTTGCCGCCTCCAGTATTAGTGATGCCTTGGGTCGCAAAGGAATTGCTAGGGGTTTGCGTCTGGTTCTGAGCAATGGTATCGGCGTTGTTGAAGTCGTAATAAGCCACGTCTCCGGTCAGCTTGATCTTAGGAGCCAGCGTCCATCCCGACTGAAACTGGCCACCTGTCATGTAAGTATCCGGTCCGCCGCCGACCTCGAAGATCGGCGTTTCGAACCCGATCAGCGCAATGTGATTCAGAACGCCCTTTTTCCAATTCCAGGCGATTTGCTCGCTGGCGCCTTCTGGGTTCAAGTCGTTGTCCCAAGTCAGTTCTGTACGCATCCACGTATATCCGAATTTGCCCACCGTCAAGCTGAACGGTTTGAGCCCATGAGGATTGTAGGTCGCAAACGCCTTGTCCACAGCGAGCGGCTTGCGGGTATAGAAGCCGGTTTCGGTGGAGTTGGTGGAGACCGGATCCCCCAAATCGCCGGAGGCGACGGAGAAACCGACATTGAAATCGTTGATTTTGGTGTTGACGTTAAAGCGCAAGCGATAGCGCTCACGATGGCGATCGGCGGGAGCCGCCCCGTTCGCCGGACCGCCTCCAAAGAAGGGTTCATAGCGCAGACGCAGGTCGCCGCTGAACTTGAGACTACCGAGCAATTTAATCTCTTTCTTGTCGGAAGCGATTTCCTTCTGCGTATCCTGGATGGTCAGGGCCGTGTTGGTGGCGCCGCTCTTCAGGTCGGTTAAATCTCTATGCATATCCTCGACGGCCTGCTGTTGCTGCGTCGCTTGTGCGCTGGCTGCCTCGGCCTTTCCCTGAGCGGCGGTAGCGACACTCGCGGCTTGCTGCACCGCTTGATCGCGTTCCGCCAACTCCTGCTTCAACTGCTGGATCTGCTGCTGCTGGGCAGCGAGCGCGTCGCGCAGTGATTGCACATCCTGCAAGGTGACAGCCGGCTCGGCTGGCTTGGCTGGCATCTTCTTCTTTGGTTTAGGTTTCATCGCGGTTTGCGCCAACATAGTTGTCGCCAACAATGGAACCACACACCACCTGGGATAGAACCTCATCTTCTCTCCTTTTGCCTCTAGGGTCGGTAGAGGCGCCTCACTCACGGGCCTGCCCGTGAGAACTAGCGAAACTCTGGCCTAATAGAACTAGCGAACTTGTTTAATGGTGTCTTTTACCTTCGCCGCTACGTTGTCGGGAAGGGGCGCGTAGTCGAGCTGGGCGGTCATTTTCTCTCCCTGATCCAGCATCCAATCCAGGAAATCTACCAGGATCTTCCCCCTGGCAGCATCCTTCGCCTGGGTAGGAATCAGCAACCAAGTGAAGCTGGAGATGGGATAGGCTTCCTTCCCCGGTGCATCGGTGATGGAAACGCGAAAGTCTGCAGGCATACTCTTGACTGACGCAGCCGCCGCCGTTGCCCCCTGCAGGCTGGCCTTCACCCACTGGCCAGCGGCGTTCTTCAATTCGCCGTAGGCAATATTGTTCTGAACCGCGTAAATCAGCTCGATATAGCCGAAGCCGCCTTCCATCTGGCGGATCATTCCGGCAACGCCCTCATTGCCCTTGGCGCCCAGCCCTACCGGCCACTTTACCGACGTTCCCTTTCCGACGGTTTCCTTCCACTCCGGGCTGATCTTCGACAGATAGTCGGTAAAGATGTAGTTGGTGCCGCTGCCGTCGGAACGATGGACCACGATAATGCTCGATCCCGGCAGCTTCACGCCTGGGTTGTCTTTCACAATGATCGGGTCATTCCAGCTGGTGATCTTGCCTAGACAAATCCCTGCCATCGCCTGTGGCGAGAAGCGCAACGGAGCGGTCACGCCGGGAACGTTGTAGGCGGGTACCACGGCGCCGAGCACGGTGGGAATATGGAGAATCTTGACTTTGGCCTGGGAGAGTTGTTCGTCGGTCATGGGGCCGTCGCTGGCTCCGAAATCCACCGTCTGGGCCAATACTTGGCGAATCCCGCCGCCGCTGCCGATCGACTGATAGTTGATTTCAACGTCGGGGTGCAGCTTGTGATACTCGCTGAACCACTTGGAGTACATCGGATAGGGGAAAGTAGCGCCCGCCCCATTCAATGTGGTCTGCCCGAGAGCGGGCAATGCCAGAGCCAGACACATCAACACGATTCGACGGATCACTAGAGTTTCCTCCTTGAATTTGAGTAGGCTCGGTTCTACTTTCGCTGTGTTAAAGGAAGGTTACAAAGATGTAAATTTCTGGTGAATCACATGGCTGGGCATGGACTTGGAGCGGTCGCATAGCATCGTAAGTGGTTCTCTGCAGGGGTGTTTTCTGCACTGGAAGGAGGGCAAGAACTGATCTAGCGTCCGGAGTCGAGGCGGGCGATTTCGCGTCCGAAGAGCGGGTTATTAGGAAATTCTGTGCGCAACGCGGCCAAGAGGTCGCGGGCCCGGGGCTTATCCTTCTCGCGCACGTAGGCGATCGCCAACAGGATTCGGGCAAACGGCGCCAGGTAATGGCCGTGCGCCGCCGTCAACTGCAAGTCCGCGATGCCGCCCGTTTTGTCCCCCGCCACGCCCCCGAGGCGCAGGATCCAGCGCACCGGGGCGGCCATGCTGCCGATGATGTATTTGCTGAAGCCGGTGGCCACTCGCGCGTCGTAACATTCCGGGTCGACGGCAAGCAGTTGTTCCGCCCAGGCGGTAGCTTCCTTGGTGAAATGCAAAGAGGTGAGATTGCGCTTTTCGATCAGTGCAGCGTAATCGGCCTTGAGTCCTGACGAAAGCGTCATCGCGAACAGGGCATCCCTGTCTTTTGCGTCTTTGGCAAGCCGCGCTCGGGCCCGGCTTTCAGCGTTCGCAACGGCAACGTCGAAGCGGCTGCGAACCGTCGCATCCGGCGTCAGTTTCTGGCGGGCGTCAAACGCCTGGTCGCTCTCGTAAAACTGGGATTCCAGTATTCCTAAACGATCGAACTCGGAAAAGAGCAGGCCGGCGGCTTCGCATGCAGGACCCATCGGGTCGTCCGGATGCTCCAGCTGCCAGGTAGTGAAGACCTGATGCGCCTCGGCAAAATTAAGGTCGTAGAGAAGCCTGAAGCCGTTATCCAGCGAGGGAGCGAGAGCGGCCGGGCTTGCGGCCCAACCGGGTGCACACCAACTGGCGAACAGTAATCCGCACAGCAGGATCTGAGTGCCTCGCCTACCGAAAGGTAAATTCAGGCTATGCAATAGGTTATTTGCTCTCCGGCCTGCCGCTCGATACTGTCCGCGGCTCCAGCTCGTCCTAGGGAGATAAGATGCCGCACTGGCCTATCGCCTGCCAGAGAGTTTGCAAAATAATTGTCAAAAATGCAGAAAAACGGCCCTGGCGATTGGCCGACTGATCAGGCCCACTAATATCACTCAAGCGGCTGCCAGGCAAGGGCTCTTTTGTGGGGTGATCCTCGGTCCCGAACCGTGCAACCTACCACTTCTTAAAGATGACGGCGACCGCCACAACAATCAAGCCGAACCCGACAACATAGTTCCAGCGAATCGGCTGCCCCAAATAGAAGACGGAGAAGACGGAGAAAACGGTCAGTGTGATGACCTCCTGAATCGTCTTTAGCTGGGCCACGCTGAACTCGTAAGAGCCAATGCGATTGGCAGGCACCTGGAAGCAGTATTCGAAGAAGGCAATCAACCAGCTGATGACAATCACTTTGAACAGTGGCGCATGCCGGTATTTCAGGTGCCCGTACCAGGCGAAGGTCATAAAGATGTTGGAGATGGTAAGCAGAAGGATGGTGGTCATGCCGCTTATTTTGCCTGAACGGAGTTGTTCATTGCCAGGCGAGAGACTAGAGGAATAATTTGAGAAGCATACCCTTCGCCTGATTTTCTTTCCCTCTCCTCAACTGATGGGCTCCCATCCTTGTCGCGCCTTTTGCGGCAGGGACGGGATTCCACGGCACCGGCCGAATAGCAGTGGCGCCAGCCTCAGTCGGAAACAAGCAACAAATACAGATGAGTGCCAGGGCGGGGCGCCAGTCCCCATTTTCACAATCCAGGTTAGGGCACACGCAATTATCGAGCTTAGCTATCCAGTGTCTGATATATACTGGCCGCCGTTCTCGCGGAGTCAGCCATGGACAAGACAGATTGGATGCCCGTCTTTAGTGTGATCGAAGCTACAAAAACGGTTCATGCCAGCCATCCTACGGAGGCGCCCGCAGTGCCGCCGGAAGTGGAGGCGCAGGATGAAGATTTCTGGCAGCGAGTGGGGACCGCTTTTGCGGCCGAGGATGGCGGCTTCACCATTCTTCTGAACGCGATGCCGCTGAATGGTAGGTTGATCGTACGGCCGCCCAGAACCGGTGAAAAAATTGATCCGAGACGACGAGGATAAAACCTATGCCCAGTCACGTCCGACATTTCTGGGGACGTCAAAAGACAGCGCAATTCAACTATAATTGGGGCGCCATTCGCCATGATTCGTTCGTTGTGATCACCGCCAGCGAGGGTAACCCTCCGGACGGCAAGATCTTTGATCCCACCAGGCCGGTCCGCTTCGTAGGCTCCGCGCACTTTCAGGTCAGCAGCGTCGCTCCTCACGATGGGGGCGTCACCTTTTGGGTCATCATAGGGGACGCAAAAGCAATAACGAGCGGAAATTTCTTCAATTGGTGGATCGACCCTCTGAACCTGTGGACCGATATCACAGTATTTGATCCCGGAGATCCACAAGCTCCGGAAAACTGAGGGCGGATGGGCCCGGCTTTTCGCTCCTGTTCTGAACTGATGGGGTTCCACGACACCAGCCCGATAGGATTTTGATTCCCCATTTGCATAAGGGAAGCCCGGGACAAGCTGAAACCTGGGGGCGTCCCTCGGGGTTCTGTCTGAATGAAAACCTGCACGCTCAACCTATCCGCACAGCCTGCTTGACGAATCGCAGCGTGCTTCTTGACATGTGCGAACGGATAACATAGATTTTCCGCATTACCTCCACTAACAGGGTGCACTGTGGGATCTAGCTTCATACTTCCCGAAATTAAGACGAAAGCGGGCTGAGTTTGGCCAACTTCAGGGAAGTTTCAGGTAAAGCCGGCGTTCTTGGTAGAGCGATGTGGCGATACTGGCGTCGTGGCCAGCCGGCGCCTGAGACTGGCGACCTCGTACATAAGCTTTCCGCTTTCACCGACGGCAGGTCGAACGACTTTCTATTCCGAATTCTTGAATCAAGGCGAAAAGAGGCGGGTTTTAGATACGACTGGGATGGGACGTCCCTCGTAAGTTCTGCCGGCATTTCTGACCCAAGTATTGAGGAAGTCGTTCGTACCCTCAGAGAAGATGGCGTCGTCGTCATTCCGCCACGACTCAAAAAGGAAACAGTTCAGAATCTGTATGAACTGGCTTTGTCCTGCCCACTAGGCACGGCGACATACGGCGCGGTCGCGCCCGATTATGTCCCGGGGGTCCAAACGACAATCCCCATGGTGGACACCGGTACTAGTAACGGAATCGATCCATCCCACCCCCGCCATTCCGTTTATACGGTCCCACGATCACTGTTGGTAGAAAACCATGACGTTCAATGTCTTTTGTGCGATCCCTATCTTCTGGCGGTCGCATCGCGTTATCTGGGTGTCTTCCCCATCATTACAAAACCCGACATGTGGTGGGATACTGATTTCCTTGCCCCAGCGCTTCGGCCACGGCCGTTTCACGTTGATTCAGGATGCTTGCGGTGGATAAAGGTCGGCATCAATCTCACAGACACGACACTTGAGTCCCCGCATCTCGTCTATGTCAAGGGTTCACATAATCCCAATCGAAAGACTAGACCTCTGACCAGACGACTTGTAAGTCGAATGAATCTAAGCGACCAAGAAGTCGAAGATGTGTGTCCCGAGAAGATTGTTCATATCACGGCGCCGGCAGGATCGATAATGTTGGCCGATACCCGCGGTATTCATAAAGGAGAGCTTTCCGCGCGTGGACACAGATTGGTTTTATATTTTGGTCTCGAGGGAAGTGCTTTCAATAATATCGAGGAGCCGGTCCAGTTGAACAAGGTCGGAACAGAACTCAAGAAGGCGATGAGTGCACGGCCCTTTAGCTATCAATGTTTTCGCGTTACGCCATGAGGGAAACGGCCTTCGTAGTATGTCCGGAAGTTGAGGCGGGCTCACCCTCGGATTAATCTTCTGTCCCCAGGCTTGACTGAGGCTGCCTCACCCTCGGCTGGTTTTTCTTTCCCGCTTCTTCCCTGATGGGTTCCCCCGAATGCGGTAACGAGACCTCCAAAATTGGAGCGAGGAATCTGCTTCTCTCTGGGGCAGCGGAAAAGTGGATTCCTAGCCCCGAAGGGCCGGCGCCCGGAATGATCGCGGTTTTTAGCCAGCGACCCGACCGAAAGTAATCTCCAAAAGTAATACCGGAAGAACCCGATTGCTTAGCCGCTCCGCGTGCACCATACTCTCGCAGGCTGAAGTCAGGAGCGCTATGTCGAAATGCATCATGATTGTGGACGATAACGAACTGGTCCGCCGCCAACTGCGGTTCTTATTCGAAACCAGCAAAGGGTGGACGGTGTGCGCCGAGGCGGTGAACGGTCGTGACGCGGTGGAAAAGGCTCGAGAGTTCCATCCCGATTTTGTGCTACTGGACTACTCCATGCCGGTTATGGACGGATTACAAGCGGCGCCGCAGCTTCGAGGCATCAACCCGCAATCGCACATCGTTATGTTCACCGCCTTCAAGGATACCGCCCTTGAGCAGCAGGCTTACCAGGCGGGGGTCACTTGGGTTCTTGCCAAAACGGACAGCTCAATGAAAGTGCTCGATTTGGCTATGGTTTTACTGGTGATCGCAGGACCGCCGGATCGGCCTACGTTTGCCCAGCGACTGGGTATAGAGAACTCGCCAGTCGCGGAACGCGAGCCGGGTTTTCCCGTCTCGGGGACCCTTGGGGGCCGCCCCTCGTAGGCTTCAACTTAGGGATTGCGGCGCCGAGGCCTCAGGCGAAGCCGTCAACTCCTGTAGAAGCAATCACATACAATAGCTTTACAAAACGTTACAAAGGTCACGCCAGCCAGCGTTTTCCCGGTTTGGGCCTCGCCCCGTTTTGCTAACATCGTGAATAACAGTTGAAATCTAATTTCTCGTCGCGAGGGGCGCCGTGACAAACAAGAGGGGCTTTTCCCTCATTGAGCTACTGATTGTCGTTACCATCATTCTCATCATTGCGGCCATTGCAATTCCGAATCTGCTGCGGGCGCGGATGGCCGCGAACGAGGCTTCGGCGGTTAGTTCGATTCGAACCGTGAATACCGCCCAGATTGTCTACCAGTCGAACTTTCCCACCAAGGGATACGCCGCAAATTTGGGTGCGCTCGGACCGACAAACGCTACCAGTTGCAAAAAGCCGACCGCCTCATCCGCATGCTTGATCGACTATCAACTTTCTACAGCGACGGCGGCCTCTTCCGCCAAGAGCGGCTACTACTTCGCGCTGGCCACTACCAAGAAGAACAAAGTCGGCATCTCATACACCGTCGGGGGAGCGGCAGTGGCATGGAACCAGACCGGTGTTCGTAGTTTCTGCTCGGTTGAGGACGACGTGATCCGGTTCAAGATACCGAGCGCCACGGATACGCCAACTACTACGTCGGCGACCTGCAACAAATTCATGCCTCTTTAGACTCGGGGCTCGGTAACGCGTCGGCAAAGCAGCTCCTGCCCGTTCGCGGCTCCCAGGTGCCTCGCCTGCCGTCCTAGGATCAAAAGCCCGCATGCGATATCATCAATGAGATGGCGAGCTTGCACCCATTCCAGACCGATGATCCGCGGCTTGAACCGATTCACGGCAAGGTGCTTGCCCGCGAGCGTTTGAACGCCGCCGACGCTCGTGCGCTATACCACACAGGCGATGTTCTGGCCGTGGGTTGGCTGGGCAATCACGTGCGTGAGCGGATGCACGGCGACACCACATACTTCAATGTCAACCGCCACCTCAACCCGACCAACGTCTGCGTCGCTGCCTGCCGTTTGTGCGCGTTTGGCCGCAAGAAGGACTCGCCTGGCGCCTACACCATGGCCCTCGAAGAAGCCTTCCACACCGCGGCCAGCGGATACAGTGAGGCAGTCACCGAGTTTCATATAGTCGGGGGACTGCATCCCGATTTGCCATTTCAGTATTTCCTCGATCTGATCTCGGGGCTCAAGCAGCGCTTTCCGCAGGTGCATCTCAAGGCGTTCACCATGGTTGAAGTCGCGTATCTGGCTAAGCGCGCCAAGCTCTCCATTAAAGAAACGCTGGAGCAGATGAAAGCCGCGGGAGTGGATTCGCTGCCGGGCGGAGGAGCGGAAATTTTTGCCGACCGGGTGCGCCACATCATCTGCGACCATAAGATCGATGGCGACCAATGGCTCGACACCGCGCGGCTCGCCCACCAGATCGGCCTGAAGTCGAACGCCACCATGCTCTACGGCCACGTGGAGAACGACGAAGACCGGGTGGACCACCTGCTCAAACTGCGCGCCCTACAGGATGAAACCGGCGGCTTCCAGACCTTCATTCCGCTGGCCTTCCATCCCGACAACACGCCGCTGCAGCACCTGCCGAAAACCACCGGCATGCTCGACATCAAACAGATCGCCGTCAGCCGACTGGTGCTCGACAACTTCCCGCACATCAAAGCCTACTGGCAAATGATGACCGCGAAAATTGCGCAGATCTCCCTGCGCTTCGGCGCCGACGACATCGATGGAACGGTAGTCGAAGAGAAGATTTACCATGACGCCGGAGCAACCACGCCGCAAGGCATGCGCCGGCAGGATTTGATGCGTCTGATCACGGAAGCCGGACGGGAGCCGGTTGAACGGGATACCCTCTACCGGCCGGTAGTGCGGACGGAAACGTCGGTCACGGTTGCAGTGTAGAGCGGACACTCCTGTCCGCTGCCTTCGACTTTAATTTTTGGGCCGCAATGAAAATCAAAACCGGCGTCCACGGCGGCGGACAGAAGTGTCCGCCCTACATTGTCTGTTTCATGAAATTCTCGACCGACATCTCAACGTCGCGCAGAATTGCGCCTAGCAGACCAGGCCCGATTGTCTCACCAGAATGGACCGGAACGACGGTGGCTCGCCCATCAGGATGCCTTAAGAAAGTATGGCTCCCCCGAGTGCGAACTACGCGGAAGCCAATTTTCTCGAGCATTCTTACAATTTCCTTACCTCTGAGGCGGGGAAGGCGAGTCATACTGAAATCTGTTGAACCCCTACCAGTTCAAGAGGGTGGCCTGAGCCATTTTCACTCTCCAGACAAAGTTCGACCGCCTCGCGCACTCGTTTCATGAGCGTATCCAAGGTCTTAGCTTGAGTATGACAGCCGGGCAGCCCCGGGACCGTGGCGACGTAGAAGTTGTCTTCGTCGCGCTCAATTACGACCGTAAATTTTCTCTTGGCCTTCATCGGAAGAATCTTACCACGCCGGTTGCAGCTATCGTGACAGGCCAGCGCAAGCCCTCAAAATTTCCGTTTGACACCTCATCGCAAGGCGTAAGATGAAGTTGTAGCAGAAAGCTTCACGGGATCCGCTCCCGCTTCGAGGCCTGAAATGAATGTGCATATCAGCTACAAGGTTCATAAAACTCCCGACATCGAAAAAGAAGTGACCCACCTCCTGGAAAAGCTGCGGAAAAGGGTGCAGGTCTTTCGCCCCGAGTTGGTGCATTTAAAAGGCATGGTTGAGCAAGACGCCGTGCGCAAGGGAATCACCGTCTCACTGAACCTGCGTCTGCCCTCGGGACAAATGGCAGCGCAGCGCTCTTCCTTCAAGGCGGTGTCGGCGGTGAAGGCTGCCTTTGACGATCTGCTGCAACAGGTAACCAAGCACAAGGGCCACTTGCACAGTACGCACAAGTGGCCGCGGCCACGTTCGGGCAACGGGAGGCTCGCGCGCCAGGTTCCCTTCGAGCTAACTCTCGCCGCAGTGCAGCCACCGACGGCCTCAGCGGACGATATCCGGTCCTACGTGAACGCCAACCTGGGACGGCTGACGATCTTTGTAGAGCGTGAGCTGTATTTCCGCGAAGTCGCCGACCAGGTCTCCGCCAGCGCGGTTTCCAAGGACGAGGTGGTCGATGAGGCGGTGGCCCGAGCCTTAGGCGATGGAGTAGAAAAGCCGGAGCGCCTGGCTCTCGAAGCCTGGCTCTATCGGCTCGCGATCCGCGCCATGGACGATCTGGCCGCGAGCGACGGCGCGAACGGTACGAGCGTGCACCTCGAGGAATCCGTGCGACCGCAAAACGTACGCGCCAGCGACGAGGCCGAACTGCAGTTTCATCAGCCCGACGAAACCATGACGGAAGAGAGCATAATTGCCGACCGGCGCGTGGCCACGCCGGAAGACATCGCCTCTTCGGACGAGATGATGAAGCTGGTGCACTTCGCCCTCGGCGCCGCCACCCGCTCCGAACGCGAGGCTTTTATCCTGCACGCGCTCGAAGGCTTCACCATTGAGGAGGTCTCGGGGATTACCGGCAAGCCCTTCGATCAGGTGCGTGCTTGCATCGCCTCTGCGCGGGCGAAGCTGCGCCGGGCCGCGCCTCTGGCGCGACGCTTCCCGGACAAATTTCTGCGGCCTACCGGGAGCGCGTAAATCCAATACATCTAGCGCGCCGATTCGGTGGCCCAGATTGATGTTCGAAGGCATCGACCACGAAGGACACGCAGTTTCACGAAGGCTTTGATCACGCCGGTTTCCTTCGTGCACCTTCGTATCCTTCGTGGTTAAGACTCAGCTCACCCGCAAACTAACCCGCTGCCGCCGATTCGCCTGCTTCTTCTTTTCCTCTTCCAAACTGAAGGCGCCCCATCCTAGTCGCGTTCTTTGCCACTAGGAGCCTGTTGAAAATACCCTTCGCGCGGCGTGTGGATCATTCAAAGAAGCGCACGCTCACAGTGGGTTTTGTTGTTGCGACTCCGATTCTGCCCGCGATGTCCGACTAACCCAACCGAAGTTTGGATCCGTCGCTTCTTTCACGCGCTCTGCGCCCGCAGTTTCGGGATACGGATCAGGTTGAAGGCGGCGCAGCTGAACACGAACAACCAATCCACCTTCGCCAGTCCCCGTAGTTTCACTTTCTTCAGGGGCCCGATCTGCTTCAGCCAGCCGAACGGCTTCTCCACCAACCAACGTTTGCGTAAACTGATCGCATACCCCTCATGTCGGCTGGTGCGTTGGTCGATGGCGCCGTTCTGTCGCCGGGCTACGTGCGGCGTCACCCCCAATTCCCGCACCGTGTCGACGAAATCTCGCGTGTCATACGCCTTGTCTGCTCCGGCCGTGATCCGACCGCTTCGTTTCCGGGTCAACTCGTGCAACATTAATAAAGCCGCATCGCGCTCCGCCGTGCCGTCGGCCTGCGTAGTCATGGCCGCTGCGATCAACCCATTCCGGTTCTCCACCAAGGTGTGGCCCAGATAACTGAGCTTGGCTTCCTGGCCTGCCGACTTCTTATAAAGCCGCGCTTCGGGGTCGGTGCGCGAAGCGTGGGTCTGGTTGCGGCGCGGCTCGCCGTGAAAATCTCCTCCGCTCCCCGACCCGCTGTCGTCCTTGCGGCGAAAACTCTTCTGCCCCGCCCAGGCCTCGATCAGCGTGCCATCCACCGTGAAATGCTCATCCGACATCAGCCCTGCCGCCTGCTCTTTCACCTGCGCAAAGAACTTTTGCGCCAGATCTTGATTCAACAGCCGGTCGCGGTTCTTGCTGAACACCGCGTGGTTCCACACCGCGTCGTCGATCTCCAAGCCCACAAACCAGCGAAACAGCAAGTTGTAGTCGAGCTGCTCCATCAACAGCCGCTCGCTGCGCACCGAATAAAACACCTGCAGCAGCAGCGCCCGCAGTAACCGCTCCGGCGCAATCGACGGCCGTCCCACTTGCGAATACAGCCCGTCAAACTCCTTCGACATCCCCGCCAAGACCGCCTCCACCAGCTTCCTCACCCCGCGTAGCGGATGATCCGCTGGAATCCGGTCTTCCAATGCCACATAGCTGAACATCCCCGTTTGCAGTTGCTGATCGTCTCCGCGCATCTCTGCTTCTTACCACACCGCAGCCCTGGAGGGGCAGTGGTTTTTCAACAACCTCCTAGGGTGGGATTCCGCTGCACCCACACCCTTATTCCTGCATTCCTGCAGCGGGTCATGACCACGCGTCGGCGGAAACGTCCTAGACTGGAAACTAGACCGCCGCAGCACTGCCGTCATCGCCACCAGCGCCAGCAAGCACTGCAAGCCGATACACCAGAACCAAGTAAAGATCGCCGACATTGACTGATCCGACAATTGTGAGCGGGCAAGGCCCACACCGGTGAGGCGCGAAGCCAGAACCAATAGCAATGTAAGACCACATAAGGTCGATAGCAAAAGCGGCCACGCGAGCTTAGGACCCAAAAGCTGATCACCGATGGTAATGCCTGCACTCTGCGGTAGCCAGTCGCCCATATCTGGTTGAATAAGCTTATGGCTTGAGGGCAACGCTGCCGCGACCTCCAGCGCGGATGATGGCCGCTTCGCCGGATCGGGATCAAGACAGCGCAGAATGATTCCTTCCACCGCGGGATGCAAGTCTGGAATCCTCGGGAAAGGCAACGTCGAAAACTGCCTCGCATCCCATTTCGTACGCGGAGAAGCTCGCGCCTCGAACATCCTCCTGCCGGTAAATATTTCATAGAGGACTAAGCCCAGGGAATAAATATCGCTTCGCGTAGAGACATCCTTTCCCGCAATCTGTTCGGGCGCCATGTACCCGGGTGTGCCGGCGTCGCTTCGGGTAGCGCGAGCTTCGGCAACAAGGCTTCCGAGGCCGAAATCCGCAATCCGCGCCACCCCGTGACTGTCCAGCATGATGTTAGCGGGCTTCAAGTCACGGTGAAGAACGCCTGCCTGATGCGCCGCGGCCAAGCCGGCGCAGAGTTGGTGCGCAACCTCCATCGATTTTTCTGGGTTGAAGCGCCCGACGCGGCGAAACAACAGATCGAGATCCTCTCCATCTACGAACTCCATGCTCATCAAAGCGCGTCCTTCGGCCTCGATAATGTCGAAAACGCGGCAAACGTTCGGATGTGAGATCTGCCTCGCCAGGCGAACTTCACGGCGAAACCGTATGATCGCCGACTGGTCGTCTCCCAGGCGACTGGGAAAGAATTTTAGAGCGACCGCTTGCTCCAAGATCAGATCGTCGGCCCGGTAGACCTCGGCCATGCCGCCGCGACGCAGCAAGGTGACGATTCTGTAGCGTTGGGCCAGGATTGTGCCGGGCAACAATTCGTCCGTAATTGCATACGTACGTGAAAGCATGGCGCGGTTTGCCTCCAGGCCACAACCGTCGGCGACCTCGACGGTCAGCGCGCGGGCACAAGTGGAACAGTTGCTCTGCGACATAAAAGTCATCCAAAAAACAATTTAGGGGGAAAGCCCATTACACCCCGCGCTCCCGCCACGGTCAAGGGTTTCGCGGTGTTTGCGAAAAATATCCAGCGCAAAGTGGGAAGCGCCGGCGTGATTGAGTTGCGGGGCACACCGGGATGAGACTTTTCGTCAGGCCGCGGATGTGCGCCACCGGGCACGCAATACAGTGGCCAGTTGTTTCCACAAAGGACGTGTTGAGAAGCGATGAGTTGCTGCGGAGCTGCTTCCCGCCGGTTGACAGTTTGTGGCACTCGGCGCGAGGCCGCCCCATTCCCAACTTGAACCACGCGTGAGGTAGAGCCACAGCTTGCAGAATAGAGAAGCGGCGCCTGACCTGGTAAACGCGTTACAAGGAAGACGCAATTCTCACTTAGGCTAGAACTTCACCCTCACATCCGGGCCCTTCTCCAGGTGGATGCTTTCGATAAACCGCACCTTACCTGTGCGCAGGGTCATAATCACCGACGAGGTGCGCACGCCTTCTCCGAAGAAGCGCACGCCCTTCATGAGCGCGCCTTCCGTCACGCCGGTGGCGGCGAAAATCAATTGCTTGCCCGGAGCCAAGTCCTGTGCTTCGTAAATCTTATTCTTGTCCTTGATGCCCATGCGGGCAATGCGTTTCTCCAGCTCAGGCTTATTGATCACCAAGCGCCCCAACATGTAGCCGTTGACGCAGCGTACTGCTGCTGCGGTAATCACCCCCTCGGGCGCGCCGCCCGAACCCATGACGGCGTGAACTCCGGTGCCTTCGACGGCAGCGGCGATGCCGGCGGAAAGATCGCCATCGCCAATCAGCCGGATGCGCGCTCCCGCCTTGCGAATGTCGGCAATCAGCTTCTCGTGTCGCGGACGCTCCAGCACGATCACGACCAGGTCCTCGACGTCGCGCTTCAACCCTTGGGCGATATTTTTCAGATTCTCAGCGACTGGTGCGTCGAGATCAATCGCGCCCTTGCAGGAGGGGCCCACCACAATTTTTTCCATGTAGCAATCGGGGGCGTTAAGCAATCCGCCGCGCTCGGCCGCGGCCAGAACAGTGATCGCCCCTGCCGCGCCCGTGGCGCATAGGTTGGTTCCTTCCAGCGGATCGACGGCGATATCGACTTCGGGAACCTCCGTGCCATCGGGAAATTCAGCGCCAACCTTCTCGCCGATGTAGAGCATGGGCGCTTCGTCGCGCTCGCCCTCGCCAATGACGATGGTGCCGCGCATGGGAATGCTATCCATAGTGCGGCGCATCGCTTCAACAGCGACTTTGTCCGACAGCTCGCGTTCCCCCTGGCCCATAGTGTGCGCCGAGGCAATGGCGGCCGTCTCGACCACGCGGAGGAACTTCGCCGCCAGGTCGCTCTCTAAATTTTCCCCAAAACTGCGGGCCTTCGCTTGATGCTTGTTCGCTGCAGGCATAACTTGCCTCCCAATAAAGCTGTAGAGACGTAGCTTGCTACGTCTGCTTGCTACGACTATCTCGAACGCGCCGCACTTCCGGCGACATTCACTCCCCCATCAAGTTCTCCAACAATTCGTGCCTGTGCTCGGCAAACGGATTGATGACGGTCACCCCGTTCCAGGTGAATCCGGACTGCAAGTCTTCGGATAGAAGCAAGCGGCACCCGGCCGCCGAGGCGGCGGACAGCACAACTGCATCCCAGATGCTTAGCCGATGATGAGCCGCCAGATCGGTCGCGGCCAGCAAGACGGCAGGCGAAGTCTCGATAAGAGAAAAGGCATCCTGCCAGCCCAAGACTGCAGCCCGGGCCCGCTCAGGCGAACGGCCAGCCTTGCGCACGAGCACGTGGAAGAGCTCGCCAAGCACCTGTACGGGTAAAAATGTACTGCCCTGTGGCAGCTTTTCTAAAATAGCCAGAGTCGCCTTCTTGCGGGCGGCGCCGTTTACGCCCTCGGCATAGGCCAGAACGTTCGTGTCAAGCGCGAGCCTCATGAGCTACTCGTACAGCTCGTCTCTTTTCCAGCGCCCTATCTTAACCACGCGCTCCGAGCGCAGCCGGTCCAGCAGCGATGATCGGGCTTTGAGCGCGTGGGCATGGTCTTCCTGAACAGGTGCGATGCGTGCTACGGCTCGGCCATGGCTGGTCACGACATAGCTCTGCCCGTCACGGACGTCTCGCAGCAGCTGCGAGAAATTGCGGTTGGCCTGGGCGGCTGAAATGGCTTTTTCCATGCCCACTCCTAGATGTAGTGATATTACCTACATCATCGGGGACAGTCAACCGTGGAGTCGCATCGAGCTGAGTAGCGCCGCCGTCCCGGGAGCTGTCGTGGGAGCGCCCCGCCCGCACTTGTGAAACCGCAATGCGCCGGCCAGAGGCCGGCGCTACGACGCCTCAGAACGCATCTATCCCAGTCACGCTGCTGCCAATAATCAACGTGTGAATGTCATGCGTCCCCTCATACGTCTTCACCGACTCCAAATTCATCATGTGCCGCATGATGGGGTAATCGTCCGCCACGCCGTTCGCGCCTAGAATGTCGCGCGACAGGCGGGCACACTCCAATGCCATCCAAACATTATTCCGCTTAGCCATCGAGATATGCTGATGCTGCACCTTACCCGCATCCTTCAGTCGCCCCACCTGCAATATGAGGAGCTGCGCCCTTGGTGATCTCGGAAATCATCCAGGCAAGTTTTTCCTGCACCAGTTGGTGCGAAGCAATCGGCTGATCGCGGAATTGCTTGCGCAGCAGGGAATATTGCAAGCGCGCAGTCGTAGCAAGCCATGGCCGCGCCGATCGCTCCCCAGGCAATCCCGTAGCGCGCCTGGTTCAGGCACATCAGCGGAGACTTGAGGCCGCCGCTCTTCGGCAGCAGGTTGGACTCCGGCACACGCACATCCTGCAGCGACAGTCCCGAAGTCACCGAAGCCCGCAACGACCACTTGCCGTGAATATCTTCCGCCTTGAATCCCGGACGGTCGGTCTCCACGAGAAATCCGCGGACTTTCTCGTCCTCATCCTCCACCTTCGCCCAGATCACCGCTACATCGGCGATGGTGCCGGAGGTAATCCACATCTTCTCGCCGTTCAGCACATACTCGTTGCCCACTTTGCGGGCGCGAGTGCGCATGCCGCCGGGATTGGAGCCGAAATCGGGCTCAGTCAGGCCGAAGCAGCCAAGCTTCTCGCCGCTTTGCAGAGCCGGCAGCCATGTCTGCTTCTGCTCATCGCTGCCAAACGTATAAATCGGATACATCACCAGCGCCGATTGCACGCTGACAAACGACGCGCACGCCGGAGTCGCCGCGCTCCAGCTCCTGCGTCACCAGGCCGTACTCCACATTGGACATTCCGGCACAGCCATAGCCTTCCAGCGAAGCGCCGAAGAACCCCAAATCGGCCATGGGCTTGACCAGTTCGCGGGGAAAGCGGCCGGCGCGGTTGCACTCCTCGATGATGGGAACGAGGTTGTCTTCGATGAACTTGCGGGTTGTGTCGCGGACCAGGCGCTCATCGTCGCTGAGCAGGGTATCGAACTCGATGAAGTCCACTCCCCGAAACTTAATGGCCATAGGGGCTCTCGCTTCTGTTTCCCGCTCCGAGCCGTGTCGCAGAGTTAAACGGAGTAACTCCAGGCGCGCGAACTCGTTGTGACGGGAAACTCTAGACGTTAGCAAAGGGCGAAGGGAGCGTCAAACCAACGTTCCTTTGCGCTGGGGTGGGATTCCACGCCTGCAGCGCGGGGTTTCGCCAAATACCTTAACGTCGCCCACGCCGATGCCTGCACGGCATGAATCCGAAGCCACACGCGCCTCATCTAGCAATCATGCAATCTGAGAAAGCTATTTTTCTTTCCGCATCCGGCTTTCCGGACCCACTTGGTTCTAGCCCGCTGGCCGGCAGCGATGGAGACGATGCCGCCCTGCTCGATGCTTACTCGCAGGCGGTCGTCACCGCTGCAGAGAAGATCAGTCCGTCCGTGGTCAAGATCGATGTTGCCCAGACAGCCCGCAGCCGTTCTGGCGAGCCGCGCGAGCGCCAGGGCGGCGGGTCTGGCTTTGTCTTCACTCCCGATGGTTTGGTGATGACGAACAGCCACGTCGTTCACGGAGCCACTCGCATCGATGTATCGCTCGCCGACGGACGGCGCTTCCCTGCTCACACCATTGGCGACGACCCGGCGACTGATCTGGCCGTAATCCGCCTCGGCATCCCCAGCAGCGAGACCCCAAACCTGGTAGCCGCGCCGCTCGGAGATTCGCAGCGCCTGCGCGTGGGGCAACTGGCGATCGCCATCGGCAATCCGTATGGCTTCCAATACACAGTGACCGCCGGCGTGGTCAGTGCGCTGGGCCGCTCCCTGCGCTCTTATTCCGGGCGGCTGATCGACGACGTCATACAGACCGACGCTTCGCTCAATCCCGGAAATTCTGGAGGACCGCTGGTGACCTCCGACGGGCACGTCGTAGGCGTGAACACGGCGATGATTCCTATGGCGCAAGGCCTGTGCTTTGCCATCGGCATCAACACCGCGAAGTTTGTCGCGGGAAGACTGCTGCAGGCAGGGCGCATCCGCCGCAGCTATATCGGTGTGGAGGCCCAGACCGCGCCGCTGCATCGGCGGCTGGTGCGCTTCTACGATCTGCCGCGCGAAAGCGGCGTAGTTGTACTGGGCGTGACCGGCGGCAGCCCGGGACAAAAAGCCGGCCTCCGAGAAGGCGACGTGATCGTCGCGCTGGAAGGCAAGCCGGTGGCTGGCGTAGATGATTTGCATCGTCTGCTAACCGATGCGCGAGTCGGCGTGAGCAGCACGCTGACAGTCCTGCGCCGCACAGAAAAACTAGAGTTACAAGTGGTACCCGAAGAAGCGAGAGAAGTGTAGGCCGGGTTTGTTGTGGGCGCGGGCGACTCGCCCGCGCCTCCGATCAAGTAACGCCGAATGCCGGGATCTCTCGATGTCGCCAGTCCAGCAGCCGGCTGTGTCAGAGTCCCAACGCCATCCTGAGCGCCCGGTCCAACTCCACCAGACGGCCTTTTGCGAGTGAACCAATGAACTGCGTAAGCTCCGCCTTCCGCAGGCTTACCAGATTGTCACACATGATCCAACTGGCGTGCTTCAAGCCTTCTTCCGCGCCCACTGCCACCTGCGTGGACAATCCTTCTCCTGTGCCGAATACCGGCGCGCATACCACGGTCGAGAATTTGGAATCGATCAGCACCTGGCGGCTCACAATCACGAACGAACGGTATTGCTTAGGATCGCCCCCGGGCTTGTGCACGCGATAAACTTCGCCCCGTTTCACGCTTGCTCCGTCGCTACGGTCATTCTTCGGCAGCCTGATATTCCAAAACGTCGGCGCTCTCAGAATTGAGCCGCTCGGCGGCCGCGTTAATGCGTGCCAGGTCACGGGCTTCAATTGCGGCCCGGGCGCGGTCTCGCAGATAGCTGCGAAGCACGCGCTCGATCAAAGCGGAGCGCGACAGCCTCGATCCGGCCAGGCGGTCAATGCCGGCCAGAATATCCGCAGACAGTGTGATAGAGGTCTTCTCTTTCCTACTCCCCACCGGGAACCCTTCCCATCCGACGGACCGTTTGGCCAGCACCGGGTACACTGTTGGTGTCACCATGCTGCGCGATAAAAATCTAATTCCACTTTCTCACCAGCATCAGCACGCCCTCGCGCTTTGTGTTCGCCTGAGCCGTGCTGTCCAGGCCGGCGATGTCGACCTGGCGGCGTGGCAGGCGGAGATCGGCCAGCTTTACCAGCATGAGGTGGCGCTGCACTTTGCCGCCGAAGAGAAGGAAGTCTTTCCACACGCGGCGCGCGTCGCCGGTCTGCAAGCCTTGGTTGGGGAATTACTAGTGGAACATACCGTGCTGCGCGACTCATTTTCTCTGGCGATGACTGGAGGTCTCGGTCAGAGCGCTTTGGCTGAGTTGGGAGAAAAGCTGGCGGCGCATATCCGCAAGGAAGAGCGCCAGCTTTTTGAGGCCATGCAGCAGAACATCGATGCCGAGGAAATGGCCGCCATAGGAGCCGCCCTGGAGCGTGCGTTGGCCGATGCGTCGCAGCTATGCAGTGTGCCCGTGGTGGCAACAAGGCTGAGAGCTAATAACGAATGAGAGTGCCCCACTCTTGCGCGCGGTTCTTGCGAGCGAGCTTGGGAAGCCCAGACGCCCGCAGCAAACTAGTTGCCTGGCTTGAGCGTAGCTTCTTGATTAGGTCGACGCCCCGTTTCGGTGTCTCAATGTTTTTTTCGACTTCTTCTGAAAGGCATGCAAAACATATCCTCCTGGAATCGGCACCACTGAGGCCGATTTCCAGATACGAACCCGCCAGTGAGCCTTTCTCTGGCATCGCCCGCTCCCTGCGCGTATGATTGTCGCCTTTACCCTCCCAACGCCATGCCTGAGGCCAACTCCAAGCCGGCCATCACCATCCGCGATCTCGAAAGCCTGCAGGATCTTCAGCAGGTCGAGGCCGTCGAGAGAGAAGTCTGGGGAGTTTCCGACGCCGACACCGTCCCCCTGACGCTGGTCATCGCCACTAAGGCCGCCGGCAGCCTTTGGCTCGGCACGTTCGATGGCCCTAAGCTGGTAGGCTTCGCCTTTGGATTCCTCGGCGTCGAACACGGCCGCCTGCTCATGCATTCGCACCAACTGGCCGTTCTTCCCGGTTACCGCGATTCCGACCTCGGCTACCGTCTCAAACTCGCCCAGCGCGAACGCGTCCTGGCTCTGCGCATCGAGAATCAGGAAGCGCGCGAATTTCGGACTCCGGATTCTCGCCTGTCCTTCCTCCGCGTCGAAGAAATAACCTGGACCTTCGATCCGCTGCAAAGCAAGAACGCTCACCTAAACTTCGCCAAGCTGGGAGTGATTTCCAACAACTACAAAACCGACTTCTATGGCCCGCAGACTTCCAGCGTCCTGCACCGCAATGGCACCGACCGTCTATGGGTGCAATGGCCCGTGGCCTCACGCCGCGTGCAAGCCCGCGTGCAAGGCAAAGATAACCGCGCCGAAATGCTGGACGCGCTCTCCACGCTCCAGCCGCTGGTGCGCTTCAACGGCGAAGGCAAGCCGGTGCGCGCCGACCTATCCACCATGCTCGCCCGCCAGCGAATCGCCATCGAAATTCCCAGCGACATCGCGTCCATCGAGCGTGCCGATCCCGCTCTAGCCCAGGAGTGGCGCCAAGCCACCCGCTGGGCCTTCACCGAATCGCTGCGCTCCGGCTTCTTCGTCGCCGAATTCTGCCGCACCATCCGCGGCCAGCAAGGCCCGGGCGTCTATCTCCTCGAGAAGGGAAACATAGAGGAATACATCCCCGAACTAGCCCACGGAAAATGAGACATGTGGGCGCGGGCGATTCGCCCGCGCAAAGATGGCAGTCTCTCTGCAAACTGTCATCCCGACCGAAGCAAAGCGAAGCGAGCGAGTGGAGGGACCCTGCGTTCCGTATGCCGCTGCCACCGCAAGGGCTGCAATAGAGCGACGGGCGTCCCACCCGTCAGACCACGGACCTAACGCGTAAGCCAATCCAAAAATGCCATTTCACGCTATACTCCTCGACCGGACCGCCAGATCGCGAGGCCAATTGGAATACTCCAAACGTTACGAAGACACCCTGGTTGCCGTCTTCTTCTTCGCCTGGGGCACAGTCTTCCTCGATCGCATGTCCCAGCTTTATCTGGCGCCCTTCTTCGTTCCCGAGTTCCAACTCACCAGCTCGCAGATTGGCCTCCTGGCCGCCGCGGTTTCGATCACGTGGGCATTGTCTGCGCTTTTCCTGGCCGCTCTCTCCGATCGCTTTGGCCGTCGTCCAGTCTTGATCCCCGCGCTGTTCCTGTTCGCGCTATTCTCCGGCCTCTCGGGACAAGCCCGCAGCTTCGGCCAGCTTTTGCTCATTCGCGCTCTGGTGGGTTTCGTGGCCGGACCGGCCTGGTCAATCATGACGGCGGTGCTCGAAGAGTCCTCCGCTCCTACCCGCCGCGGACGCAATGTGGGCATTGTCGTCAGTGCGGCCGCTTTGGTGGGCATGGCCGTGGCCCCGGTGATGGCCACGCAGGTCGGCGCCCGCTTTGGCTGGCGCTGGGCTTTCCTGGTGCCCGGCGGCTTGGGATTCCTGATGGCGTGCCTGGTGCTGAAATTAGTGAAGGAGCCGACGCACTCCTCTGGCGGCGATGCTCCCAAAACTCGCCCCACTGGCCGTGACTATCTTTCGCTGCTAGGCTATCGCAACGTTTGGCTGGCGTGTCTAGGCTCGGGCGCGTACATCGCATGGCTTCTGCTGCAAAATGCCTTCGCACCTCTCTACATCACGATCGTAATTCACCAACCCGCGACCACCGCCGGCTTCCTGCTGGGAGCCAGCGGCCTGGGCAGTTTCGTTCTATGCTTTCTTTTTCCGCCACTCTCGGACCGCATCGGACGCAAACCAACCCTCCTGATCCTGGCGGCGCTATCCACTGTAGTTCCTATCGCACTGCAAGTCCCCATCCTCTACACCCATCTGTGGCTGCTGGCCGCGATTTTGTTCGCCGCCAACGGCGGTCAGGCCATCGGCTCGCTGATCATCGTTCTAGTACCCGCCGAAAGCGTGCCCCCGCAAGTTGCCGCCACTGCCATCGGATTAGCCACTCTGGTAGGCGAGATCCTGGGAGGCACCATCTCTCCCGCGCTAGGCGGCGCCATGGCAGAAAAATTCGGATTAGGCATGCCCCTGCGCATGTCGGCAGGCGCAACGGTAGTCCTCTTCATCCTCGCCCTGTTCCTAAAACCCTCCCCCCGCCCCGAAGCAAGGTGAAGTCGACCAGTGTGGGCGCGGGCGACTTTCCGGGCGAAATATTCCAGCTTCGCTCCAACCACGACAAAGGGTGGGAGGCGAGAACGTCGCAACAACTCAATAAAGCGACGGGGCGTCCTCGCCCATCAGACCACAGACCATACCCCATGCAGACAATCCCCCGCCACCACGATAAAATCTCTGAGGCTCGTAACCCCTCCAACTACAAGGAAGCCGAATGCCAGATCAGCCCAACATCGATTCCACCCTGCAAGAACAACGCAAGTTCGAACCGCCCGACCACTTCCGACAGCAGGCTCACATCAAGAGCCTGGAAGAGTACGAACGCATCTACCGCGAGTCGATCGATGCATCCCGAGAAATTCTGGGGCAACGTCGCCGAGGAACTCCACTGGTTCAAAAAGTGGGACAAAGTTCTGGAGTGGAATTGCCCCTGGGCCAAGTGGTTCGTGGGCGGCCAAATCAATCTTTCCTACAACTGTCTCGACCGCCACGTCGAAACCTCACGCAAGAACAAAGCCGCCCTCATCTGGGAGAGCGAGCCCGGAGAAGTTCGCACCCTCACCTATCAGCAACTGCATCGCGAAGTTCAAAAATTTGCCAACGCCCTAAAAGCCCTTGGCGTAAAGAAGGGCGACCGCATCGCCATCTACATGGGCATGACTCCCGAGCTGCCCATCGCCATGCTGGCCTGCGCCCGCATCGGCGCGCCGCACACCGTCATCTTCGGCGGATTCTCCTCCAACGCTCTAGTCGATCGCATCCACGACTCGCAAGCCGTAGCCGTTATCACGCAAGATGGCTCCTATCGCCGCGGCGCCGAAGTCAAACTCTTCCCCGCGGTCGAAGAAGCCCTGAATTCCTGTCCCAGCGTGAAACACGTGGTGGTCTACAAACGCACCGGAAGTAGCATCAACATGCAGCCCGGCCGCGATCACTGGTGGGACGATCTCATGTCCCAAGCCTCCGACGACTGCCCCGCTGAGCCCCTCGACGCCGAGCACCCGCTCTACATCCTCTACACCTCAGGAACCACTGGCAAACCAAAAGGCGTAGTCCACACCACCGCCGGCTACTCCGTCGGCACCTATCTCACCACCAAGTGGATCTTCGATCTAAAAGAAGATGACACCTTCTGGTGCACCGCCGACATCGGCTGGGTCACCGGACACAGCTACATCGTCTACGGCCCCCTGCAAAACGGCGCAACGGTCGTGATGTACGAAGGCGCGCCCAACCAGCCCGACTTCGGCCGCTTCTGGAGCATCATCGACCGCCACCAGGTAAGCATCCTCTACACCGCCCCCACCGCCATCCGCACTTTCATCAAATGGGGCGACCAGTGGCCCAAAAAATACAAGCTCGACAGTCTCCGCCTGCTAGGCACGGTCGGTGAACCCATCAACCCGGAAGCCTGGATGTGGTACCGCGAAGCCATCGGCCACAACCGTTGCCCAATCACCGATACCTGGTGGCAGACAGAAACCGGGCACATCATGATTGCGCCGATTCCTGGGGCGATTGCGGCGAAGCCCGGCTCGGCGACGCGTCCCGTGCCGGGCGTGGCGGCCGACGTCGTTGACATGGACGGCAAGCCGGTTCCAGCAGGCTCAGGCGGATATCTCGTGCTGACCAAACCCTGGCCAGGAATGCTGCGCACCATCTACGGCGATCCCGAACGCTACGCCAAGCAATACTGGTCGCAGATTCCCGGCGTGTATTTCACCGGCGACGGCGCGCGCAAAGATAAAGACGGCTACTTCTGGATCATGGGCCGCATCGACGACGTGCTCAACGTTTCCGGCCACCGCCTGAGCACCATGGAAGTCGAGTCGGCGCTGGTGGCCCACGAAGCTGTTGCCGAGGCCGCGGTGGTCGGGCGTCCCGACGATGTCAAAGGCCAGGCGATTTCCGCCTTCGTTACCCTGGAGCAAGGAACCGCGCCCACCCCCGAGCTGAAAGAAGAGTTGCGAAAATGGGTAGCCAAAGAAATCGGCGCCATGGCCAAGCCCGACGACATTCGCTTCACCGACACCCTACCCAAAACCCGCAGCGGCAAAATCATGCGCCGCCTGCTTCGCGAACTGGCGAGCGGCAGCGACATTAAAGGAGATACCACAACGCTCGAAGACTTCAGCGTGATTGCGAAGCTGAAGGAACAGGAGGAAGTGTGAAGAATTCTCAGCCGTGCGTGATGCTTCCTCCGTCAGTCGGATTTATAGCAGACTCGATCGCAACTTCTTATTTCGTCCCCGCCTTCGATGCTCCTCTCGCCTTACTCCGAAAACGTGCCGGAGGAACTTCAAACTCCCGTTTGAATGCCCGATTGAAAGCGGCCTCAGACTCATACCCTACTTCAGCGGCAATCTGCGCCACCGAGTAACTGGTCGAGGTCAGCATTTGGGCTCCCAACATCAGGCGCCAGCGCGTTAGGTACGCCATCGGAGGCTCGTTGAGGTAATGGCGAAAGCGCTCGGCCAGTACTGAGCGTGAAACTCCGGCCTCCTTCGCCAGAGAAGCGATCGTCCAGGGATGCGCGGGATCGCGATGCATCAGCGCCAGCGTTTTCCCCACATCTGCATCGCGGGCTCCGGCCAGCCAGCCGGTTTGCTCCGCCGGAAGATGCGAAATGTAAGCGCGCAGCGTTTCCACGAACAAAACTTCTGAGAGCTTGGCCATCACCGCCTCTCCCCCGGCGCGCGAAGGGTCGGCTTCATTCACCGAAAACCGGATCGAATTCTCCAGCCATTTGCCGGAAGGATCGTTGCGAATGCTTATTTTGAATAGCCGTGGCAGGCCGCTGAGAAAAACCTGGCTGAGTCGTGGCTCGCAAACCATGTAGCCGCAGACAAATCGCGAGATTTCTCCTCCGCCTCCGAGCCGCCACAACTTCAGCCCCTGAGCGAGTATTTCTTCCAGCTGATCCGGATCGTCCATGGTCTTGGTCGATCCGTTCTCCACGATGTGCCGGTCGCCGTGGGGGATCATCACGATATCTCCGGCGTCGAGTGTGACGCGATCGCCGTTTTCCAAGCTCACCGAAGCGCGCCCTTCGGTGAGCAGGTGATACACGATGACGTGTTCCGCGCCGCTTGCGAAATAGCGCGCCAACGCCCGCGCCGGCGTAGCACGAACACTCCACGGCGAGGAGAATTCGCCGTTGTAGAACAGCGCTCCCTGAAGCTTCACCACCTTCAACACTTCGGAAAGTACATCCATATCGGCCTCCGGAGGCATTCCCTGCAAACCTTTCTGGACTCTGGAGCAAGCCATCATACGTCAACTGCGCTCAGAGCAAGAAAGCCGGACGCGCGGGAAAGTTCCACTCCGTCTTTCGGTGCATCTTCTAGCCAGTGAACAGGAGTTGACTGTTTGCTAACACTCGGAGGATGCCATGAAGAGATACGTGATTGAACGGGATATTCCGAAAGTCGGAAGTTTCGATGCAGATCAATTACGGCAAGCGGCCGCGAAGTCCTGCCAGGCGCTGCGCCAACTGGGGCCGGATATCCAGTGGCTGGAGTCTTTCATCGCCGCCGACAAGACGTTCTGTGTGTATCTGGCGAAAGACGAGGCCATCATCCACCGGCACGCAGAACTAAGCGGCTTTCCTGCCAGCAAGATCACCGAAGTCGGCAAGGTGATTGACCCAACAACCGGAGATCCGAAGTAGGCCTGACGGGTTGCTTCAAACGAGATCAACGCAACACAGATTTAGAAACACAACTCAACAAGGAGGAATGTCATGCCTTTCATTCAAGTGAAGTTGATCGAAGATGTTTTCACCCCAGCCCAGAAGCAGGAAATCATCGCCAAACTCACCGACGCCATGGTGTCGATCGAGGGAGAGAATCTGCGCCCGTATACCTGGGTCGTCATCGAAGAAGTCCGCAGCGGGGAATGGGGCATCGGGGGGCAACCGCTCACTACCGAAGCGGTGCGTGCGCTGGCCGCGGCCAAAAAAGAAAACAGCGCCAAGGAGGCAGCATGACCACAATCGCCATCGCACCTGAAATCGACCAACTGAAAAACCGGCTGAAAGAAACCTGGATGGCCGGAGACTACGACCGCTTTTCGCGCTACATGGAGCAGGACGCGCGCGCTTTCTACGAGCAGCTCGACGTCCCGCCCGGATGCCAGTTACTGGATGTGGCCTGCGGCTCCGGCCAGCTCGCTCTGTTCGCGGCGCGTGACGGCGTCAACGTCACCGGCGTGGACATTGCGCTGAACCTGATCCAGCGGGCGCGGTCCCGCGCCCGCGCGGAAGGCCTGAACGCCTGGTTCATCGAAGGCGATGCCGAAGCGCTTCCCTTTGAAGATGCCAGCTTCGACGTCGTGACCAGCCTGTTCGGGGCGATGTTCGCTCCGAGGCCGGAGCTGGTGGCGAGCGAATTGCTCCGCGTGTGCAATCCCGGCGGCACCATCGCCATGGGCAATTGGACTCCGGAAGGATTCATCGGACAAATGTTCAAAACCTTCGCCAAGTTCATCGCCCCGTCGGGCATGCCGGCTCCGGCCTTATGGGGCGATGAGACCGTGGTTCGCCACCGGCTGGGCCAGGGCGTTTCCAGCCTGGTGGCGAGGCGGCGGAACTACATCTTCAGCTATCCGTTTTCGCCGCCTGAGGTAGTGGAGTTTTTCCGTAAGTACTACGGACCGACCAATCGCGCCTTCGCCGCATTGCCGAACGAAGCCGCCAGAGAGCTTCGCCGGGAACTGGAAGCCCTGTGGTCGGCCCACAACCGCGGCGGGGATGAGGTGACGGTAGTTTCCTCGGAATATTTGGAGGTCATCGCCGTAAGGGCCTGAGAAGCCAGTGGGGCCGGATCAATGTTGCGTGTGGGGACGGGTCTTTGACCCGCCCTGCCCGCGGGTGTTCGTGCAGTCGCCGCGTCACCATCCTCTGCGAGTTCTAAGACAGTCTTCGGGTCGCGCCGGTCTTCATCTTGATTGGTGGCGGTCGTTTCGAGGGATAGAGTCGGGGGCGAGGGCGCCCGCACCACATTTGCCGCTTGGCAAGAGCTATGACACCGCCCTGAAAGTACGCTCACGCAAAACGAGAATTTAGTAGAGTGTATGGCGGATCGCGCACCAGGACTGGTGAAGGCATGCGCTTGCAGAGATGGAGGCTATTTGGCGTCGCAGCAATGGCGGCGATTCTTTGGTTGGGCGGCGTGTTATGGGGCCAGACTCAGAGAAGAGTGGGCGTGCTGATTGTGTCGAATCCGACGGCGCTCGTGCGGTCGAGCGAAGTTGTGGAGATTCCGTTGCCGGAGGTGCGGGCGCACACCAATCTCGCCGACATGAATCGGATTGTGATCCGGGACCGGGCGGGTGGGACGCGAGTGATGACCCAGGTATACGATGCCGGGCCGCGAGGCGGTCCTGAGGAATTGCTGCTGCTCGTCGATCTGGGGCCTGAGGCGAGGCTGACGTTGGATGTTTATGATGAGCCGTCCGCGGAGCCGCTCCCCTCGCGGGTTTTTGCGCGGCAAGTGCCGGAGAGAGCAGACGATTTCGCGTGGGAAAATGACAAGGTCGCGCATCGGGTGTACGGGCCCGCACTCGAGGCTACGGGGGAGATCGGGTCAGGCATCGATGTGTGGTCGAAGCGAGTGCCGTATTTTGTAATCGATAAATGGTACAAACGCGACTTGGGAGGACAGCGCACGCACACTCCCGGAACGAGTTATCACGAGGATCACGGTGAGGGACTGGATTCGTACAAGGTTGGAACCTCGCGCGGCTGTGGCGGAACCGCGGTGTGGCACGCGGGGAAGCTGGTGGCTTCGAAGAATGTGACCACTTCACGAGTTCTGGCGGATGGGCCGATCCGAGTCGCGTTCGAACTTAAATACGCGCCCTGGAAAGCAAGCGGCACAGAGGTGCAAGAGACCAAGTACGTGGAACTGGACGCGGGCTCGCACATGAACCGCTTGCAGTCTACGTTTCGCTTCGCAGGACCAAAGCAGATTGAAGTCGCGGCGGGGCTGGCCTTGCACGATCCGGCTCAGGTGCAACGGCTGGCGGACGACAGAATTGTTTCGGTGTGGGACTCGCCGGACCTGGCGAGCGCGGGCCATATCGCTACTGGACTCGTTGTTCCGCCGGCGGAAAAGGCCCGGTTCGCGGAGGCACAGGGCAATTCGGTGTTGTTGTTTCCGGTGAAGCCGGACGAAACGATTTATTATTACGCGGGTTCGGGATGGTCGCAGGCGGACATGCCGACGTTCGAGGCATGGAACGCCTACCTTGCGCAATATCTGGAGCGGCTGCGGCATCCTGTGATTCGCCAGTGGGAAAGCAGCAAGATTCCAGCGAAGATGGGAGCGCAATGAAAATTCTGGAGATGGCGGACCGCGTGCGCTATCCGCGGATGACGACGGAGGAGTTGCGGAAAACTTTCCTGCTCGAAGACTTGTTTCTGCCGGGAAAGATCGCCTTGGTGTATGTGGATTTGGATCGAACCGTGATCGGCTCCGCGGTTCCGCTGGAAACGCCGCTGGCGCTGCCGGCTCCGGATCAACTGCGAGCGAGCTACTTTAATGAGCGCAGAGAATTGGGCATCCTGAATGTCGGAGGGCCGGGATTCGTGGTCGTGGGGAAAAATACGTTCTTGCTCGGCAAACTGGATTGTTTGTACGTTGGACGCGGCGAGCCGGCGGTCAGCTTCCGCAGCGACAGTGCGTCCTCGCCGGCGGCGTTTTACTTGCTGAGCTATCCGGCGCACGCGGCGTTTCCGACGAAGCTTTCGAAAGCGGCGGAGTTGGAGGGACTGACCATCGGTGCGGCGGAGACAGCGAACCGGCGCACCATCCGGAAACATATTCACCTGGAAGGCGTGCGCAGCTGCCAACTGGTGATGGGCTATACCGAGGTCGCGACCGGCAGCAACTGGAATACGATGCCGCCTCATACTCACATGCGCCGGTCGGAGGTTTATCTCTACTACGATGTTCCGGAAGAACACAGAGTGGTCCACCTGATGGGTGAGCCGGGAGAGACGCGGCATTTGCTGGTGGCCAACGGCCAGGTGATCGTCTCACCGGGCTGGTCGATTCATGCGGGCGTGGGCACTGCCGCCTACAGCTTTTGCTGGGGCATGGGCGGGGAGAATCAGGTCTACACGGATATGGATGCGGTCTCCATCGCGAATCTGCGTTAGGGAAACTGTGATGAAGCGGCAAACCGTAGACCGCAGGGGACACAGGGGAGCACAGGGGAACACGGGCGCTACAACAGAGTCTCCCTTGCGCCGCTTAGCTATCTGTTGCGAGCGGGCGGAAACCAAATCCTTGTGCGCGAGGTTCTGATTGGCGACAGACATATTTTCTTTGCAGGGAAAGACAGTTCTGGTGACGGGATCGAGCCGTGGGCTTGGAGCAGGCATCGCGATGGCGTTGGCTGACGCGGGCGCTCGGGTTGCGGTGCATGGCGTGCGTTCTGGGCCGATGCCGGTGATGGCGGCTATGGAAGCTGCGGGACATACTCCGTTGGTATTGCGCGGAGATGTGGCGGACGCGGCAACCTGCCGCCGTTTGATCGAAGAGACGCTGCGGCAACTCGGAAGGCTGGACATCCTGGTGAACAATGCGGGGACGATCAGGCGAGCGCCGGCGGCGGAGTACAGCGAGGCGGACTGGTCGCTGATTATCGAGACCAACCTGAGCAGCATTTTTCGTTTGAGTCAGACGGCGGGGCGTCACATGCTGGCGAGGGGCAGCGGGAAGATCATCAATATCGCGTCGCTGTTGTCGTTCCAGGGAGGCATCACCGTTCCCGCTTACGCGGCGGCCAAGGGCGGAGTGGCGCAGTTGACCAAGGCATTGGCGAACGAGTGGGCCTCGAAAGGCGTGAATGTAAATGCGATCGCGCCAGGTTACATGGCAACTGACAACACGGCGGCGCTGCAGCAGGATGCAACGCGGAACCGACAGATTTTGGAGCGGATTCCGGCGGGGAGATGGGGGAGGCCTGAGGATCTGGCCGGGGCCGCGGTTTTTTTAGCTTCTGCGGCCAGCGATTATGTTCACGGGCATTTGTTGGTGGTGGATGGCGGGTGGTTGGGGAGGTAGGGTTCGGTCATCTTTGGCGCTGACGGGCTTCGCAGCGCGGCGTCCTGCGGACACGCGACGAACACCAGCTCTCAGTTTCTAGTTCGCGGTTCTCAGTTTAGGCCGCCGGAAGTGGTCGCAGCGGCGGCCGGCTTTGGTTGGCGGACTAACATGGCTAGGCGGGGGAAGAGGAAGTGGCCGGCGGCGTCGTCCATGACGTTCACCTGGCAGGTGTAGAAGCCGGGCTTGAGCTGGCTCAACGGGACATCCAGTTGGAACGACGGCCGCGTGGCGGTCTTGCGCGTTTACTTCTGTCGTCTTCGAGCAGCGGGGTTTCGTAGGTCTTGGCTTTGCCTTGAAAGAACGAAACGTTGGAGAGAATACGAATTGCCGGCGGCGGGCTTGGGCTTTGGCGTCGGTTGCGTCTCGTTTGGCTGGGTCGTAAACCTCAAAGTAAAGATAGAGATGCTGGCCGCTGGAAAATACGTGAGTGACGTTGGGGATCACTTCGGAGCCGTCGCGCACGAGCGGGTTCTCGATCTTTGCCTTGTTTGTCGGAGGGTTGAATCTGGCTGGCCAGAACGACCGAACTCATTTTCAGCAGGCGCGGTCTTGAAATCGGGGATGGTGACATCGGTTTCGAACGATCCCATGCGCCCGGTTTGATTTTCGCGCAGCTACAAACTTGAGGTGATACTGACCCGAGGGCAGAACGAATCCGCTGTTGTACTGGACATTTTTCTGCCGCACTTCCGTCGAAGTGTTCACCGCCAGCTTCACAGTGTCGCGCAATGTCGCCGACGAGCGCGCTTGCTGGCTCGTCGAGCGACTTCGCCGACAATGTCGAGCGTGGCTTTGTCCTTGTCGCTGTTGCTGGTGAAAGGAATCTCCGAGCCGGGAACCACGAGCGAAATCGGCACATAGAAGCGGTCGTCGCCGATGCGGAAGTAGCCCGCTGACAGATAGACCGGCAGATCGGTGCTGGGCAGGTCGGAGGCCAGCTCCTCATCGAGCTGGCGCTCGCGGTCTTCGTCGTTCGAGTGCTTGAAATCGGCGGGCGCGTAGTAGCCGCGGCGGTATTCGATCTTGCAGTCCGGGCTGGTTGAGCTTCACGGTGATGCGGCGATAGCGGCCGTCGCGCGCCGGATTGCTGCTGTGGTAGCCGAGCATGTAGTAGGTCGAGGTGTCGTCCTGCACGCCTTTGAACACCTTGCCGAAATCGTTGGAATCGAGGATAGGCGCGGCCGCCGGTATCGCCGGCGAGCGTAACCAGAGTTTCCTGCGTACTGGCGTTGGAGTTGAAGGCGCTGACCGTGGACGCGCCGGAATAGACGGAGGTGCCGCGCAGGCTGGCGTTTTGCGCTTCGCCGCCGGGGACGAGGGCCTGCAGGCCGCGAATGTCGAGCGGTGTAGATGGAAAGGTTGGCGCGAACTGCGGCGTTGGTGGCGGCGCGCAGCTCGGATTGATTTTCAACGCCGGTGCGGTCCATGCCGCTGGAGAAATAGATCAGCGATTTCTTCTGCTCGACGTGGGAGAGCTGCGCGGCGATGGAGCGCAGGGCCTCGAGGCGGCGGTCGGTGTTGAAGATGTTGAACTCGGTGTCGTCGGCGGTGAACGAGCCGCCGGTGTCGGCGGTGCCTTCGGTGGTGCCGGTGCTGCCGGCTTCGAAGCCCTGGCCTGCTGCCTGCAGCTGAAGGAGTGCAGAACCTTTTGTCAGGAGGCGCGTGTCGGTGGTGAAGTCCTGGTTCACCGTCAGCGTGTTGCCCGAGCGAGACGACCGAGACCAGGTCGGCGGGAGCCATTTGTTTATCCACATACTTGAGGCGGCGGTGGCGGCGTGGTCGATCTCGTCGGGCTCCATGGAGGAGAGATCGAAGAACAGCACGATCATGCGGCGATCTTTGAAAGCCCCGAGTGCGTTGGCGACTTCGTTCGCGGATTGGCGGTGGATTTGGCCAGGGGCTGCGAGTCAGCAGCTTTGACCTGCGCGACGTCCGTGGTGGGGACGGCGTCGGTGTTTTCAATGTCGAAGGAGGCGATCGTTCTGCGGTTTGCCATCTTCGAGGACGGTGAAGTCGTCAGGCTTGAGGGTGCGAACGAAGTTTCCGTTCTTGTCGCGGACGGTGACGTTGACCAGGACGAGTTCGGTCTGGGCGTGGAAGGTGTAGTCGGAGTCGTTCTGGGCGGCGAGAGCGGCGGGGACAGAGCATGAGCTAGCGACAGGAGCGAAGGCGAGCGAGTTGGCGCGCACGGTCTAGCGGGCTCGCGATTTGGTGCGCGACGTCATGATTGCCTCGGCTACTGCCGTCGCTGCGGTCACTTCTGCGACGTTGTCTTCGCCCCATCTGGGGCATTTGCATTCTGCGCTGCCAGGGCTTGCGCCCTAGCGTGCATTCCTCGTCGCTACGCTTCGCGGCTATCTTCATACAACTCGCTTGCCGCGAGACGCTGGCGCTACGCTAGAATCTGAAACGGGCGGTCAGTTGATCGTGCGCATTGGGCCTGCTTGAGATCACCTGGCCGAATGTGGGCGAATTCACCGTCGTGTCGATCGCCGTGAACTGCGGATGATTGAAGACGTTCGATGGCCGAGGCGCGCAGTCTCCAGGATTGCGCATTCTCCTTCATCGGAATCACTTTGGTGAAGGCCATGTCGAACACCAGCGTACGCCGGGGCCTTCGATGCTGTTGCGGCGGGCGTCGCCGTATTGGCCGGCTGGCGGCGCGATGAAGGCGGCGGTATTGAACCATTCCCTGATCGATGGGTCGGCAGACCGTCACCGGGACGCCGGGAACTACGTCGGCGCGGATGCGTGCCGTTGGTGCCGCGGTTCACGTCGGTGAAGTAGCCCTGGCAGCGCGGCGTGAAGGGCAGTCCGGAGGCGATCGGTCCAGTCGCCGCTCCATTGCCAATCGCCGAGAATGGCGCGCAACGGAGTCTTGCGCGCGTAGCCAGCGACGATCGTGGCCGAAGGGCAGCTCCCACAAATAGTCGGCGGTAAATTTGCTGGCGCTGGTCGAAGCTGGAGAGTCCGCGCTCGGCGGCGAGATCGAAGGCATTCTGCGCGACCAGAGTAGAACCGGCGGAAATGCCTCCCCGGTGTTGATGGCTATGCCATTGCCGATCGAAGAGGCGTCGTCGATCGACTTCGAAAAAGTGTAGGTGCCGCCGATGGAGACTCCCTTCTGCAGGCGCTTGCGCAGCGCGGATCGAGTCCCGGCATTGGCGCTGGAATAGGCCAGCGAGGTCTGCCAGGTAAACGCCTGGGCGATCGGAAATGCGGACTGCCGACCAATCCGCTGTTGGGTGCGACTACATTGTCGAGGCGCGTGCCCTTGGTTCCGGTGTAGTCGACGTTCAGCAATCAGCGTGGGCCGAATCTGCTGCTGAATATCGAGAGTTGCGAATCTGCACGTAGCCGAGGCGATAGTTGGGATCGACGGCGTAGCTGTTGGTGATGAAGCCTGCAGCCGGCGTTGGAAAGCCGTTCTGCAAGGTGAGCGCGCCGACCGAAGGCTGCACGTTGGTCTGGGTGGTGGCGAAGGGCGGCTGAAACGCGAGTTGCTGCGCGATGGTCTGGTACGCGCCGGTGTTGTAGTTGATGCCGTAGCCGGCGCGCACGACCGTGTTCTTGAAGGGCTTCCAGGCGATGCCGACGCGCGGCGCGAAGTTGTTGCGGTCGGGATGAACCAGCGTGTGCGGGATAGCCCTGCCCGGGCAGAACTTGCAGTCACGGTGGGCGTGCCAGCGATCGGGTTGAGAACTCCCGGAGAAAGAATCAGGTTGGCGATGTGATTGTTGATTTCCGTGAATGGCGAAATGTATTCGTAGCGCACGCCGAGATTCAGGGTGAGATTGCCGCGCAGTTTCCACTCGTCCTGGACGTAGGCGTCCCAGGAATTGCCGCGGAAGTGGTAGTTGTTGGTGCCGAACTGCGCCGAGGTTTGCTGCGGCAGGCCGAGCAGAAAATCGGCGAAGTCGTAGCCGGTGCCTGGCACCTGAGTGCCTCCGACGATCTGGGAGGTGTTGAAACCGGTAAAGACGAAGCTGCCGCGCGCATTGCTGCTGGTCTCGTTGTTGAGCTGGATGCGGCGGAAATCGCCACCCCAGCGCCAGGTATGTTTGCCGTGGTTCCAGATCATGTTGTCGCCGATGGTGATGGTCTGGTTGCGCTGCAGCAGAGGGTTCACATCGTTCAGACCACCGAAATTGGTGAACGACAGACCAGGCAAGGCCCCAATCGAACGGGATTCTGCGAGACTCCGTTGATGCCGAGGTTTCCGGTAACGTCCTGGGAGAAGGCGTAGAGATTTTGCGTGCGCACGCGATTCCGGTTGAAGTCCACGCGGAAACTATTGACCAGCTTGCCAAAGCTGCGAGTGTAGGAAACAGGCACATCGATGCTGCGCACGCTCAGTGGTTCCGCTGACACTGGGAAACGGATTGGTCAGATTCGAACTGGAATCGTGGTAGTGGATTCCGATGGTCAGATTGTTGCGCGGGCCCGCGGCCAGAGCCGCCGCCTGCCGCCGCCCGCGCTGGCCAGGAGGTGTGCCTGCCCCGAGAGTGCGGTTCAGGCGCAGATTGAAATCGTCGCTGTGATTATTCGACCGAGGTGACGTAGTGAAAGTTCTGCGGTGACTCCGGGCAAGTTGGGCTGGGGATGAATTGCAGCAGGCCCTGAGCGATAGGACTGATCGGCAAACCGGAATTCTGCAAGTTGGCGTTGGGGATCAGTTGTCCATTGAATGGGTTGTAGAGCTGTACCGGCTGTGCCGGCGCTCGGGCCCGAGCTGTAAAGCGTATTGGCGAAATTTCCGGCGCGCTCGTCGCCTGTCGGGACAGTGGAAAACGCATCGTAGGGATTCTCGTTGCGCGAGCCGTTGTAGTTGAAGAAAAAGAACGTCTTGGTCCCGCCGTTGTAGATGTGCGGAATATTCAGAGGCCCACCGAAAGCACACCGAAGCGGTTTTGCAGATAGCCGGGCTTGCTTGACGGGCTGGCCGGTAAGAGAAAATGGAGAGGCATTCAGCGCGGAATCGCCGACGGAGTAATAGACGGCTCCATGCGGGCGATTGATATCGAAGCGCCCGCGGCCTCCGGCCATAGTGAAGATGCCGGGCCCGCCGCCGCCCCCAAAGCCCGACCGCCGCCACCGAAACCACCGCCGCCGAAGCCTCCGCCACCGCCTCCTCCGCCGCCAAAGCTGCCGGCCTGCTCGCGGAATTCGGTGATCCTCTCCTGAAACTCCGCGCCGCTCATGCTCCCCATGGGGTTGGAAGTGCTGCCCGAGATCGAAACGGATTCGGTCGCGCTCTCCGACGAAATGCCGGGCACAGGCATTCCCGACGGCACGAGATCCGCGGCAGTGCCGCCACCGGCGTCCGTGCCGCCGCCCTCGCTTTGGTTCAGCGATAAGCTTTGGAAACCGCGTCCACCGCCGGCAGCTGCAGCCATCGCTCCGGCGATCTCTTGCTGCAGCGTTCCGGGCGCGGCTTGCTGGGCGCGCGAGAGCAGTACCATTTCCAGATCGGCCTTGGCGTCGCGATTGGCGGCATTGATGACTACTTCATGAGTAAGTGGAGCAAAAGCCGCCAACTGGGTGCGTACGACATAGCGGCCGTCAGCGGGAACCTGCAAGGTGTAGGTGCCGTCAACGTCGGTCCAGGCAACGGCTTTCTGGCCGGTCAGAGTATTCACGGCGGTGACCGTGACTCCCGGCAGCGGCATGTTGCCGGACTTTACCAGGCCGCGGATAATGCCACCCTGCTCAGGCGCTGTGGCCGCCTGCGACGGCTGAGGAGACTGTGCAAGCAGTGGCACCTGCGTGAGCAACAAGACACAACCGGCCAGCAGGACGGTCCAAGCCGCAGATATGGACTTGCTCGTTCGAAGCTGGCTGCGTGATTTCATAGTCGGGGGACTTCTCGGGTTGGGGGCTGCCCAATTCTGTAACGTAGTGTTGTAACCCTCTAAATTCGGAATGACAAACTGAAGAGTCCGCCGGCACGACCATAAGGTCGCGCCCTTCCCAAGTTGCATTGCTATTGCGAGGGCGGCGCTCCCTGGCCCTGCCCTTCTCCCTGCCCTCGGCCGCGGCCGCGCCACATCATGCGTGGGTCGCCAAGACTCAGGACTGAGGGGACGAAAACATCGTTCTTCATTTCGCCGCGCCCGAAGACGTGGTCGCCGGCCTTCAGGTCAGCCAGGGTGATGCTCTCACCCTGTTTCTGGAACGAAGTGCTTTCATCGACAGCGATGGTTTGGGTCACGCCATCGGGACGCGCAATAGTGAGCTGCGTTCCGCTGATGGACTTAATCTCGCCGACTATGAAGCGCTTCCCTAGAGCATCCCGGAAATTCTGTTCTCCGGGTCCACTCCCGGAACGGGCCGCGACCATCTCAGCCTGCCACGCGTTGTCGCCGGAGGGCTCACCGCGAACCATGATCTGATCGCCGACCTTGAAATCCGCTAGTGTAGCGGGTTGCCGGTCCTTGCGGAACTGGGTTTTGTCACTCAGCTTTATCTGGGCGGTACCGCCGTCCATAGTTTTCACAACCAGTGAATCGGAATTCACGGCGGTGATCGTTCCGGCTACACCCATAAACCGCCGGTGTTGACCTGCCTGGTTCTGCGCGGGAGGCTGGGCCTCAGGAGCGGAATTGGCGGACGTCTGGGCCCAGCCGCAAACCGCAGCCAAGAGAAAAATCACAATCGTGGTGGTTTTGCGCATTTCTATTCTCCCTACTTGTCTACTATTATCTTCCGCTTTCCGTATATTCAAACACCATAGTTCTTCCGCAACCGGTAATAAATCAGTCAAATAACGTAAAGTTTTGTCAAACGGGAAAACCGGGGTTCGGATGGGTGTCAGTGGCGCAGAGAGGCGCGAGGTTATGGGGAAAAGCGGTGGCTTGGTGTTTATTTGCCGCGCTTCTTAGGCTGCTGGGATTCGAGGTGCTGGTTCAACTTCAGATAGAACCGCTGGCTGACGGGTTCGGGAAGCTCGAAGGCCTTTCCATCGGCGACCAGCTTAACTAGGTTGCGCGTGCCGTCGAGGATGGCGCTGCAATGGGCGCAATCCTTAAAGTGGGCTTCCATGATGGCGCGGAGTCCAGGGTCAAGGTCGTTTTCCAGGTAGTTGGAAATCTGCCGCCAGACTTCCTCGCAATCGATTTCGATGAGTTTCCTAGGCAAGTCCTTGTACCGGTCCTGGAGTGGAATGGACTTCTAGAACTCATACCACTTCGTCATCAGATGACGGAACACTCCCTGGCGATGCTCTTCCTACGCATCAAAAGGGACGAACCTTCTCGTATTCCTTGCCTTTGCGCCAAGCCCCGTCGAAGCCCGGCGCCAGGGCATCGCGCATCATGAGCCGCGCCCGCAGCAGGCGGGTCTTTACCGAGGCTTCGGTGATGCCGAGCAGTTTGGCGGTTTCGGCGATATTCATGTGCTCGACGTCGCGCAAAATCAGGACCTGGCGATACTTGGGTGACAGGGCGGCCAGGGCCTTTTTGAGAGCCTCGCGCAGCCGCGCATTTTCCAGGGCTTCGGAGGGAATCTCGCGCCAGTCGGCAAAGTCGCGGGGAATGTAGTCGCCTTCTTCATCGCACTTGCGGCCCTCGTCGATCGAGTCATAAAGATGGCGGCGGTCCTTGCGCAGCTTCATGCGGGCTTCGTTGATGGCGATCTGAATAATCCAGGTGCTGAACTTCGCCTCCTGGCGAAAGCGGCCCAGAGCCTTGAAAGCCTTGAGGATGGCTTCCTGCGCCACTTCTTCGGCGTCGGCGTCGTTGTTGACGATGGCGAGCGCCGCCATGAAGACGCCGCGCTCGTGCGGCCGCACCAGATCGTAGAACGCGTCGTGGTCTCCGGACTGCACGCGCGCGATCAGTTCGGCTTCACCGTCGGGCAGCTTCGCAATTGGCATAGACGCTGGCATTCGACAACTACCGTTTCTTGCTACTTCTTCTTCGTTACGTCGCGGCGGCAGAGTTGTGGCCCGCCAGTTCCACCGCCTGAGCCGTCGTACCGTGGAGGAACGACAAAACTCAGGCAGCGGCTTGGTTACGCTGCGGCCTTCGCCGGCGCACGTTGCCACGGCGCTTCGATTCGGGACGCTTGCGCCACATCGCGCTGAGCACTTCCCGCGGCGGCATCTGCGGGGGGACATCCAGGTTATCGAGGAAAATTGCTATCTTCCAGGTTCCGTCATCGTCCTTGGTCCAGATCTCGAGATAACGGGTACGCGTAGTGACAGGACGGCCGCCACTTTTGGGAGTCAGCGTGAGCTTGTGCCAGCCCCAATCGAAAGCCCACGTTCCCTGCACGCGAATGGAGATGATGGTAACGGCGAGCCGGGCATGGTGGCGGGCAAAGAGGCGCCGCATGCGGTGGGCCAGCACGGCCTTGGCTTCGGCTCCATAGAAGGAGGCATTTCCTGCGGACATATCACTGAAGCCGTCAGAGAATAACGATACCAGGCGATCAACGTTGCCTGTGTTGTATGCCTCGCGCAGGTCCGTCTTGGCCAGCCGGATGGCGTAGACATCGTCCATAAAATCTTCCCCAAGTCTCAACGACGCGTTGTTGTCTGGGGATATTACCAAACCGGGGGCAAAACGGGAAATAAACAATCAGGGCAGTCCTAAGCTAACCGATCCTGCGACTTTGCGCTCTTTGCGGGTTTTCTTTGCGTGCTTTGCGGTGCTTTGAGCAGAGGGGGTAGAGCGAAAGCCTGTAACCGCAAAGTTCGCGAACAAGGGCCGCAATGGGCGCAAAGAAACCAGAGCCGACAAAGCGGGACGCTTCGGGCGGACGAGGGCGTCCGCCCCACACGCGGGATGCCAGCGCTCTACTTCGTTTTGGGTTCCTCTTCTTGGCGGGCGGCGAACTCTACCAGATTCTTCAAGACTTCATAGGGCAGGCCGCCGGGGGTGATCTTGCGGCCATTGATAAACAGCGTGGGCGTGCTGGTGACATCGAGGGAGTTGGCCAACGCCGTAGAACCCTGTATGCGGCTCTCGGTCGCTGGTTGGGCAGCGCAGGCTGCGATTTCGGCGCTCTTGACGCCGGCAGCGTCGGCGATGGCGTTCAGCTTGTCGTCGGCATTGGCCGCTGTGATATCGGTTTGGGCATCGTAGACGCCCTGGATGAATTTCCAGAATCCCTCCTTCGAGTTGCGGGCGACGCAATCGGCATACGCCGCCGCCTTCTGCGCCCAGTCGTGGGCGGGAAGCGGAAGATTCTGGAACACCAGCCGGACATTGGATTCTTCCGCCATCAGCTTTTCGAGGACAGGCTGCGCCGCCTTGCAATGAGGACACTGCAAATCGCTGAACTCGACCAGGGTTACGGGCGCATTGGCAGGACCGCGAGATGGGCCCGTAACACCCTTTTCGAGCTTCATGCGGTCGGCTGCGAAGGGATGCGGGCCGAAGGGAATAATTTCTCCTATGACGGCGTGAGCCCCGTCGGGCGTCACATAAAACTTGTTGCCCTGCTCGCCTTGCGGGCTGCTGATAATAACGTTGACCTCGGCGAGGCCCTCGGCCGCTGCCGGGCGGATGCTCTGCACCTTCCAGGTCGAGAGTGGGTTCGTAGCCGAACATTTGCTGCAGGAAACTATCGACGGCGTCTTCCGACGGCAGAACGGCAGCGGGCGCCGGCTTGGGGGCGGTGGCAGGCTTTTTGGCGGAGTGAGCTTTTTCCTGCGCGCCCGCCAGGGTAGCCAGCAGGATGATCAGAAAACCGATGAACCGTCGATGCATTGGTACCTTTCCAGTCGCCGGCGAGACGCCGACGCTACTATACGTCGGGCTTAGCGGCGATTGGAAAACGCCGGCCGTAACCGAAAGCTTTAGCGGAAATCTTTAGTCCGGGCGCTGCTTGCTGGCGTTTGTACTCGCTGCCGTCGACCATGCGGATGACCCGCTTCACCACAGCTATATCGAATCCGCGGTCGGCGGCGATTTGCGCCGCGGTGTGCGAGTCCTCGACATAATCTTCGAGAATTGCGTCCAGAATTTCGTAGGGCGGGAGGGTGTCGCTGTCTTTCTGGTCGAGGCGCAACTCCGCCGATGGCGGCTTCTCCAGGCTGGCCTGGGGTATGACCGCGTGCCGCGAATTCACGTAGCGGGCGATGCGGTAGACCAGCGTCTTGGGAACGTCGGAGATCACGGCCAGGCCTCCCGCCATATCGCCATACAGCGTGCAATAGCCGACACCCAACTCGCTCTTGTTGCCGGTGCTGAGTACGAGCGCGCCAAATTTATTGGAAAGCGACATCAGTAGCATGCCACGGGAGCGGGACTGAATGTTCTCTTCGGTTACGTCCTCTTTGCGCCCGGCGAAGACCTTGCTCAGGGTCTTCTTGAAGCCCTCGACGATATCCGTGATACAGAGCAGTTCGAAACGTATGCCCAGGTTCTGAGCGAGGGCGCGGGCGTCGTCGATGGAGCCCGGAGAAGAATATGGGCCGGGCATGCCAACGCCCATTACGTTTTCCGGGCCAACGGCTTCGGCGGCGATGACGGCGGTTAGGGCGGAATCTATGCCTCCACTCAGGCCGATGATCACTTGCCGGAAGCCGCACTTGCGGACGTAATCGCGCGTCCCCAGAACTAGCGCCGCATAGGCGCTGGCCTCCTCGCCTTCGATCTGAGGATGGATTTCTCCGCTGAGATTGCCGGAGTCGAAATAGACGAGGTCCTCTTCGAACGACAGACCCTGGGCTATGACTTTGCCCTCGGCATTCAAAGCTACGCTGGAGCCGTCGAAGACCAGGCTGTCGTTGCCTCCGACCTGGTTCACCATCACGACCGGGGCATGATTGTTGCGGGCGATGCTGGCCAGCATTTCGCGGCGCAACTCGCGCTTGCCCAGCCAAAAGGGAGAGGCGGAAATGTTGAGCACGAAGTTGCCGCCGGCGTTCACCAGGGCTTCGACAGGATCAAAGGTGTAGAGGCGCTTGTTCCAGAAATGCTTATCGTTCCAGGCGTCCTCGCAGATGGTGAGCGCCATCTGCTTGCCGCAAAACGGAAATAGCGCCTGGCTTCTGGCGGGGGCGAAATTCCGCATCTCGTCGAAGACGTCGTAGGTGGGCAGGAGCATTTTCGACTGCAGGAACGCTACCCGGCCGTCCTGCAGGAGAGCCGCGGAGTTCATTACGGACTTGCCGGTCTCGGCCTCGGCGGGAGTCACCAGGCCGCAGATGACCGTGATCCCACGAGTGTCAGCAGCGATGCGTTCCACGGTTTCGCGATTGTGGGCTACGAAAGAAGCGCGCTCCACTAAATCGCGGGGAGGATATCCGCAGACCGAAAGCTCGGGAAACAAGATCATCCCCGCGCCCGCGGCTTGGGCTCGGCGGGAGAAATCGACAATCTTGGCGGCGTTTCCGGCGAAATCTCCCACTGTGGGATTGATCTGGCCTAGCGCGATCTTCACTTGTCCAGTGTAAAGGGAGGATGCGTGGTAGCCAAGTCAGGGGTCGTGGTGCAGGATCAAGTGCAAAGGCGTTAACCACTAAGGACACGAAGTTTCACGAAGGTCTCGGTGGCAAGCTTTTCCTTTGTGTACCTTTGTGTCCTTCGTGGTTAATGGGTTCCGAAGTGCGGAGCGCCTCCAGTTTTCACTGGATATCCAGCCAGCGGGTTCTGCAGTAAAATGGATTTCAGGAGTTCCCGTTGGCGAAATTTGAAGACTGCCTTCAGCGTCTTGAGAAGATCGTTCAGGAACTGGAAAAGGGAGAAGTGCCCCTGGAAAAGTCTCTGACGCTTTTTGAGGAAGGCATGCAGCTTTCCACGGCCTGCCGCAAGGAATTGGAAGAGGCGGAGGGCAAGGTGGAAATCCTGCTGAAGCAGAATGGGAAGCTCCAAGCCGAGCCGTTCGAGCCCCTAACCGGCAAAGCACCCAGCAAGAAATAGGCGCGAGCCGGAACGTCCGCTCGTTTTGTCAACTTGCGGCAGTTTTTCACCGCTATGGGCCGCCGCAGCCAGCCCGCCGAAGACGACGGCACAAACAAGGGGATCAGTATGCCATTTGTCGAAGTTGTCCTCCTGCAAAGCGATCCTGGGACTATGCAATCCCTCATTGCTCCCCTGCAAAAGGCTTTTCGTTCGGTTCACGAAGTGACTTCTTTAGAAGATTTACGGACTAAGGTGGCGAAATACCGCACTCCGGTTGTAATCCTGGACTTCGAGATGGTCTCTCTTGAGCATCTTGAAGACCTGTCTCGCGAGCATCCGGCGGCGTCGATCATCTGCAACCACCGCCTGGCCGACGATGAGATGTGGGCGGTGGCGCTGAGCGCCGGCGCTGTGGATTGCTGCCGATCCTCCGACACGCAGAGTATTCTGCAATCCGCTATCCGACATGCGCCTATGGCGCATGCCAAAGCGGCGTAAGTCAGAAGCGAAGCATTTGAAGAGGGCGCCATCTGGCGTCCTTTTCTTTTTTCGCGGGCTGCGCGCAATGGATGCTTTGAACAGATCACGTCAGGCGCCACAGCGGCTCAAGCCGGGCGTTTCCATGGCCCTGTACGCGGCTTGTTCGAACCGCTGACCATCAATGCATGCAGTATTGGCGACCGTCGCCTTGCTATACTCCGTCATGCTCAAGCAGACCCTGGCGGAAGGCCAGGCTTTGACCGACGCGGCGCTGGAGCGTCTGCTGCCGCCGGCTACGCAGCGTCCTGAAAAGATTCATCAGGCCATGCGCCATAGCGTTTTCGCCGGAGGCAAACGCTTGCGGCCGATTCTTTGCCTGGAAGCCGGGCGCATGATCGGCGGCTCCCTTCCCGCTGGCATCGAGGATTTGGGCGCGGCTCTGGAAATGCTGCACACTTATTCGCTCATCCATGACGACCTGCCCGCGCTCGATAATGACGACCTGCGCCGCGGACGGCCGACTTGCCACAAAGCGTTTGGCGAGGCGGTTGCGATTTTGACGGGCGACGCTTTGCAAACTCAGGCCTACGAGGTTCTATCCCGGCTGCGCTGTCCGGCGGAGGCGCGGGTGCGCATCATCGAAGAGATTGCCCGCGGCACCGGCACTGTGGACGGCATGATCGGCGGGCAGGTGGTGGACCTGGAAGCCGAGCACAGCAAGCCGGATATCGAAACTCTGCAATACATTCACCGCTCGAAAACCGCGGCGCTGATCACAGCGAGCGCCGTAAGCGGAGGAATATTTGCCGGAGCAGATGACGTGGCCGTCGGCAAACTGCGGTCGTTTGGACAGTCGATTGGGCTGGCGTTTCAGATCGTCGATGACGTGCTCGACGTAACCCAGACCTCAGAGCAGTTGGGCAAGACCGCGGGCAAGGACACCGCGGCAGAGAAGGCGACCTATCCAGCGCTGTTTGGAATTGAAGAATCCGTGAAGAGAGCGGACGCGCTGGTGGACGCCGCCTGCGCCGCGCTGGACGACTTTGGCGCTCGAGCCGACACGTTGAAATCCCTGGCCCGATTTCTGGTGGAGAGGAAAAAATAGAAACTGGTTTTCCTGTGATCCCTGTGACCCCTGTGGTAGTGCCTTTGGACTATGGCTGCCTCTTCTGCTCTGTGATAAAAATAACAAGGCGATGGAGTTCGCCATAACCGCCCGAGCGAACGCTCCCCGGCTGATGACTCCTACCACTTTTGAAGGAGAACTCCATCGTGGGTCAGCTCAACGACTTCCTCGCTATCTCCCTAGGCGCCATCGTCGGCGCCAATGCCCGCTACTGGCTGAGCCGTTATGCCGCCCGCCTGCTCGGCCCCGCCTTTCCTTACGGAACGCTGATCATCAACGTGCTCGGCAGCTTGATCGTCGGCTTCTTCGTGATCTGGACCACCGAGCGCGTACTGGTCGATCCGCGCTGGCGCTTGCTGGTGGTGGTCGGCTTCTGCGGCGCATTCACGACCTTTTCCAGCTACGCTTTCGAGAGCATGGCCTTCTTCGAGCAAGGCCAGTGGGCGTTGTTTGTCACCAACGTCTTAGGCAACAACCTATTGTGCCTGGGCGCAGCCTTGGCTGGCATGGCGCTGGCGAGGGTGCTGTAAAATGCCAAACGCAATGGCAGTTCAAGTCACCATCTACCTGAACGAAGCCGACCAGTGGCATCACAAGCCGCTGCACATGGAAATTCTCAGCTACCTGCGGCGGGAGAATGTCTACGCTGCGACCGCGCTGCATGCGGTCGCAGGATTCCTGGGGCGGCACAAAGTCGAAACCACACACCTGGTGGACGTCGGCGGCAAGCTGCCGGTGATCATCATTTTTGTGGACACCGACGAGCACGTGAGCCGCGTGTTGCCGACTTTGAAGGAGATGGCGGCGCACCGGCTGATCGTGCGGGAGAATGTGGTGCTGGAGCAGGGGAATCTCGACTGACATGTCGTCCCTTCCGCTCGACATCCTGGCCATCGCCGCTCACCGCGACGACGTGGAACAAACCTGCGGCGGCACGCTGCTCAAAATGGCGCAGCGTGGCCATCGCACCGGAATTCTCGATCTCACTCGTGGCGAGATGGGCACCCGAGGCACGGCGGAGGACCGCGCCCGGGAGGCCGCCGATGCGGCGAAGATCCTGTGCGTCTCGTGGAGAGAAGCGCTCGACATTCCCGACGGCCGCGTCGAGAACACCTGGGAGAACCGGCTGAAGGTAGCGCGGGTGCATTCGCGAGCAGCGGCCGCGCGTGGTGATTCTGCCGTACTGGAAAGGAAGGCATCCGGATCACTACACGGCTTCGACGCTAGGATATGAGGCGTGTTTTTTGGCAGGTTTAGCGAAGCTGGATGTGGAGCATGCACTCAGCATTCAGCACTCAGCATTCAGCCAGGATGACACTAGTGTGGAGCGGGCGCCCTCGCCCGCGACTGCCGGCAGCGTAAAGGCAGTGCGAGGGCAAGATGCCCTCGCCGACAGCCGGTGGGAACCTTCGGCTTCGCTGAGGGCAGGCTCTGGCGCTACGCCACACCGCCCCTTCAAGATTGTTTACGCCACGCTCTACTACGACATTCGGCCTACTTTTGTCGTGGACATCACTGAGCAGTTCGAGGGACGGTTGCAATCCTTGATGGCATACACATCGCAATTCACCGATCAGGAAGCCGGCAAGGGCGACTTTCCTGCCCAGGCGGAAATTCGCTCGCGCATTGAAGCCATGGCTCGGTTCTATGGGATGATGGCGGGCGTTACCTACGCGGAGCCGTTTTTGCAGAAGGAAATTGGCTTGGTGGAAGATTTGACTGTGATTCCGGTTAAGTCGATCTGACAGTTCGGTTGCTGTCTGATCCTGACAAAATCGATCTTCGTTAACTCAGATTACTAGTTTCGAGTTCTCGGTTCTCGGAGTTTCGTTCAGTTTACTGCTTTACCGCCACCGCCACGCCATCTCGAATGGGTAAAATCGTCGTAAACAAGTCCTGCGACTGGTAGAGCAGGCGATTGAACTCCAGAATCGCCTTGGTGCTCGCTTCGGTGGGATTCTTCTGAGCCACACGGCCGTTCCACAAAACATTGTCCGTGATGAACAGGCCGCCTTTGCGCAAGCGCGGGACTGCCAGCTTGAAAACGCGCGGATAGTCTTCTTTATCCACGTCGTTAAAAATGACGTCGAACTCCTGCTTCTGTTCGGAAAGCACCTCGAGGGCATCTCCGGTCTTGATCGTGATGCGGTCGCTCACGCCAGCCTTCTGGAAATATCCGCGAGCCTCTTCCGCCTTCTTAGGATCGCCGTCGGTGTAGAAAACGCGGCCGCCCTCGCCCACAGCGCGCGCCCACCAGATGGTGGAGTAGCCGATCGCCGAGCCTAATTCGAAAACTGTCTTGGCCTGGATGAGTACGGCTAGTTGATACAAGATTCGGGCCACGGCCGGGCCAACGATCGGGATGTCGCGCTTGGTGGCTTGGGCTCTCCATCTCCGCGAGGACTTTGTCGCGCGCGGGGAGCATGGAGTATAGATAGTCGTCTACAGGCTCGAAAGTGATGCCGTGCTCACGCCATTCGGGTTTTGCATTTGCTTGCGGCAATTGGCTCCCTCTCGTAATTGATGGTTGACTTAAGAAAGTGTTTGGCCGGGTTTCATTTCTATGACTTCAACTCCCGGCACCAGTTTCTGCAATGTCGATGGCCTCCCCGTCAGAACTGGGAAGGTTCCGAAGTGCATCGGAATAACCGTCTTCGCCTTGCAGCAGATTACATGCATATGCGGCTTCGCGCGGACTCATGGTGTAGTGATCGCCAATGGGCAGCATGGCGATATCGGGCGCATACAGCTCGCGGATAATGTGCATGTCGCCGAAGACGTTGGTGTCGCCGGCGTGGTAAATCTTCAGGCCGTTGGAGAATTCGATCACGTAGCCGCAGGCTTCGCCGCCGTATACGACCTCGTCGCCATCCAGAGATGCCGCAGGAATGATCCGCGTGCACCATGGTGACTTTGATGTCGCCCACCGTCTGGGTTCCGCCCTTGTTCATCTCGCGAGAGCTGCTTCACGCCTTTTTTCCCCAGCCAGTGGCACAACTCGGGAATGCCCACAACGGTTGGGTTGAGCTTCTTCGCGATCTCGACGGCGTCGCCGATGTGGTCGAAATGCCCGTGGGTGCAGAGCATGACATCCAGCTTTCTTGATGTCCTTGTCGGCGGCCGGGCACATGGGATTGCCCATGACCCACGGGTCAACCAGAATAGTCTTGCCGCCCGGAGTTTCGATGCGAAAGGTGGCGTGGCCCAACCAGGTGAGTTTGATGCCGTTCAGGTTCATGAATTTGCGCACCGATGCCTTAGCAGTTAGCCAGTATAGGAATTCGACTGGGCTAAATGCCAAGTGCCAATTGCTAAATGCTAGTTTAATATGAACCGCCATGATCGAGCCGAAGGTTCTGATTTCCCGTGAACAAATTGCCCATCGGGTGGCGGAAATGGGCGCCGCGATTACTCGCGACTTTGCCAATCAGACTGTGGTTCTGGTGGGCGTGCTGAAAGGAGCGACGATTTTCCTGGGGGACTTAGCGCGCCACGTACAGCTTGACGCCACCTTCGACTTTATTGGTATTTCCAGCTACGGCAACCGTCCCAACCCGCAACAAGAACTCCAGAGCGGATGGGATTCCACAGGCGAAGTGCGGCTTACGAGGGACGTCGATAACTCGATCAAGGATAAGAACGTGATCCTGGTGGAGGACATTCTGGACACCGGGCTCACGCTCACATTTCTGAAAAAAATGATGCTGGCGCGGCAGCCGAAGGCGCTTCGCATTGCCGCCCTCCTGGACAAGCCCTCGCGGAGAAAATTGCCTCTGGAAGCGGACTATGTCGGTTTCACGATTCCCAATGAATTTGTGGTGGGATACGGCCTGGATTACGCAGAAATGTACCGGAATTTGCCGGATATTTGCGTGTTGCCGCGTGAGGGGTAGAGGGCGTTTCGGGGCATTCCAACCGAATTTTCTTACAGAGCTGGTCAGCGGTCTGCTTTCTTTTCTGGGGCGGCAGACAGCAGATTCCTCGTCGCTGCGCTCCTCGGAATGACAATACACTTTGATGAGCGGCCTGGTCTGCACCTCCGCCAATGGCTGGTATCATAGAGGACTGTGGCAATTAGCGACGTTCAATCCGATCTGAGTTCCAAAGTCGAGCCTCTGATGTTGGAAGTAGCGGACGTGGTCAATACCACGCTCGACTTGGACACCTCCCTGCAACGGGTATCTGCCGTGGTGCGCAAGGTCATCGACTACCAGATCTTCGCCATCCTTTTGCTCAACGATAAAACTCAGGAAATGCACATCCGTTTCCAAGTTGGGTATCCGAAGGAAGTTGCGGAGAGGCTGCGAATCAAAGTGGGCGAGGGAGTCACCGGCCTGGCAGCGCAACGGCGCGAAGCGGTGCTGGTGGGCGACGTTACCCAGGACCCGACTTACATCGGAGCGGTTCCCAATGTGCACTCTGAGCTGGCCGTGCCGCTGATCCTGAAAAACCGTGTGATCGGCGTGATCAACATCGAGGCGGTCCAGCCGCACTACTTCAACGACGAACACAAGCGCCTGTTGACGCTGATTGCGTCGCGCATGGCGGTGGGCATCGAAAATGCTCGTCTGCATACGCGGACCTCGCGGCAGGCGCGAACGCTATTGCTGCTGAATGAAATCGCCCGCGAACTCACTTCCATTCTCAATCTCGACGAATTGCTCAAGCACATCGCCGAGCTGGTAAGCCGGCTGATCGATTACCAGATGTTCAGCATCCTGCTGCTGGATGCGACCGAAGAGAAGCTGCAACACCGTTTCGCGCTGCGCTTCCAGGAGAACATTCAGATCAAACATGACATTCCGCTGGGCCGAGGCATCGTGGGCCATGCGGCGCAACACAAACATGCCGTGCTGGTGCCAGATGTCAGCAAAGATCCTCGCTACATCGTACTGAACTCGGAAACCCGCTCGGAGCTGGCAGTGCCGTTGATCTACAAGGACAAAGTGATCGGAGTATTGGATCTGGAGCACACTCGCCGTGGATTTTTCACCGAGGATCACAAACGGACGGTGACCACGCTGGCGGCCCAAGTGGCGATTGCCCTGGAGAATGCGCGGCTTTACCAGGAAATCGAGCGGCAGGAGAAACGCCTGGAGCGGGACTTAGCCATGGCGCGGCAGTTGCAGAAAGGGCTGCTGCCTCCATCTCCGCCGCAGCCGGCTCATCTGGATATCGCCGCCAAGTTCGTTCCCGCGCGAGCGATTGGCGGCGACTTGTACGACTTCGTGAATTACTCGCTCTCGCGCACCGCCATCGTGATCGGGGACGTCAGCGGAAAGGGCGCTCCGGCGGCGATTTACGCTGCGCTGGTCAGCGGCATCCTGCGCTCCCATGCTCCCATCGAGCCGGGGCCGGCGGAGATGCTGCGCGCCGTCAACTTCTCGCTCGGCGAGCGGCGCATCGAGGCGCAGTTTGTATCTCTCATATACGCCGTTTGGGACGATACGAATCGCACCTTGCAAGTGGCGAATTCAGGGCTGCCGCGCCCGATACATTGCCACGATGGCAAGATGGACCTCATCGAAGCAACCGGGTTGCCGCTGGGGCTGTTCGACGACGCGGACTACGACGAGTTTTCCTTCTCGGCCAAGCCGGGTGACTTATTCGTGTTCTTCAGCGACGGGATTCTAGACGCGCGCAACCGGGCGGGGGACATGTTTGGCCGAAGGCGCGTGGAGGAGATTATCTCCAAGTGCCCGTTGTTAACAGCTCAGGATGTGGTGAAATCCATCTTCAAGGCGGTGGCCGAATATGCCGCCGGGGTGGAGGCTTTCGACGATCAGACCGTGGTCGCCATCCGGGTCAAAGACGGCCCTGAGACGGCACGTTCCGGGACTGCGAAGTGATCCCGCCGGGATTTCCGCCGGGGCGGCCCCCGGCCTTTTCTTATCGCGCAAACGGGAAGCGCCCGGCGTCTTCCATTCTGCATTGCGACGACACGCCGGTATCGCTTCTCGCCGAACGCTTCGGCACGCCTCTGTATATCTATTCCGCCTCGACGATTCGCCAGCGTATGCAGGCGTTCGACCGCGCCTTCGGCAGAGCGCCGCACACTGTCTGTTATTCGGTAAAGGCTAACTCCAATCTGAGTATTCTGCGACTCCTGGCTCGCCTGGGCTGCGGCTTTGATGTGGTTTCAGGAGGAGAACTCGAGCGTGTGCTGCGCGCGGATCGCCGCGCGTTGAAGAAAGTAGTCTTCTCCGGCGTGGGAAAGACCACCGACGAGATGCGGATGGCGTTGAAGGCGGGCATCCTGCTGTTTAACGTGGAGAGTGAATCGGAGTTGGACGCGCTGGCGGAGTGTGCGGCGCGGCTAAAGAAGAGAGCGCGCATCGCCCTGCGGGTAAATCCTGACGTTCCCGCAGACACCCATCCTTATATCTCCACTGGACTGCATCAGCATAAGTTCGGCGTGCCGATCGAGGAAGCGCGGCCGCTGTATCTACGAGCCGGGGGAGCGAAGTACCTGGATGTGGCCGGAGTCAGCGTCCATATCGGATCGCAGATCACTGATGTGGCGCCGTTCGCAGCCACCATGGAGCGAGTGGCGGAGTTGGTGCAGGCGCTGCGTAGCGACGGCCATACGATCCGTTATGTAGATGCTGGCGGAGGGCTAGGCATCGGCTATGGAACCCATACCGGGCCAGAATTCTCCACACGAGCCAAGCAATATGCGGCGGCGCTGCTGGAGCCCCTGCGCCCACTGAAGTTGCATCTGCTGCTTGAACCTGGGCGCTCCATTGTGGGACCCGCTGGCGCGCTGCTTACGCGAGTCATCTACAAAAAGACCAATGGCACGAAACGATTTTTGGTGGTGGACGCAGGCATGAACGACTTGATTCGGCCTTCACTGTACAAGGCGCATCACGAGATTGTCCCCGGACGGGCCGAGGCGAGCGCCGCCAGCGAAACAGTAGATGTCGTCGGGCCGATCTGCGAGACCGGAGACTTCTTTGCCCGGGACCGGGAGATGCCGCCGGCGCGGGAAGGTGATTTGCTTGCGATCCTCGATGCTGGAGCTTATGGAATGGTGCTGGCCTCGAATTACAACACGCGTCCGCGAGCGGCGGAAGTGCTGGTGGACGGCAAGACGGTGAAAGTGATCCGGCAGCGGGAGAGCGTGGGGGAGTTGTTGCGGGCGGAGCGGGGTACGTAATGTAGGGGAGCGCTTGCTTTCTGATTGGCACTCCGCACTCGTCGCTGTGCGGAAATGGAGTATTGGTCTGTTTCGGGAAGGCAAGAAAGATTCATGTACTTCCGTGCCGCAATTCAGTTCCGGAGTCGCGTAAGCTTGGCTTGTGCCTGGGCCAACTGCTGCTCTTTCTTGGCCGCTTTCAGATCCGCCCGCATTTGAGCTATAGTCTTAGCGCTAGGGAGGGCTAGGACCTGCAACAAGAAACCCAGGCTGGTAAGCGTGAATCCTATCGTTACGAGATATGGCTTCTCAACGTTCACCACTGCGGTGGGACGGGCATTTGGCCATTCAGGGCAAGCACCGCCAAGCTCCCATGCTCCCTCTTTGTTCGTGACCGCTATGCCCGTACGGTCGATACACATGGCGGTACTTCCGTCACTGGTTCGTTTGATTATTAAGTTGGATGAGGTGGCTTGAAAGGACAAGAATAGAAGTACAGTCCCAGCGAGGTTACTGAAGAGTGCGATCCGCATCCACATCCGACTTGCGAACACGTTTTAGACACCTCGACCTGCTAGATGGCGCGGCTATTCTAGTCTTCTTGGCGGGTGTTGTGGGAGCAATTTGTCTTATGCTCCTGCGCCATCCGTAGCTAGGCCGATACCCGCTATGTATCAGTGGTATTCACACTCCTTTGAGAAGGCATTCCTCAAGAATCGCCGGACGTCCATCCTCAGGTTGAGACTCACTAAAGGCGGAGAGCTTTGCTCTCCGCCTTCCCATTAGAGCGATCGTAGGAAGTTCAGTATGTCCTGCCTTTGCTGGGTATTCAGACGGTTGTAGTTGTTCATTACCCGATTCGCTTCCGAGCCGAACCCGAAGTGAGTTTCGATGGCGGCATTCAGATCCTTGGTTCTGCCGTCGTGCAGGAAGAACAGGCGTTGCCCGACGCCCCAGAGCGGCGCAGTCCTGAACTCATCCGGTCCGGCGACACCTTGATTCACTCCATCCGCCAAGTTCGATCCCATATGGTGCAAAGCGAAGTCGGAGTATGGGTGGTATTGCACGGAGTTCATTCCGGTGAAGCCGGACTGTCCCGTGGTCAAAGTATCGGAGTGACACAGCACGCAACCGATACTGTTAAACGCCTGCTGGCCTCGCGTCGTACTGGACGTAGAGGGAGCCGGAGTTGGCGGAGCGGAGAGCCGCATCGCATCCTGGAAGTCCTCGATGTCGGAGTCCGGATGCGAGTCTTCGGGGGTGGCGTTGAACGCGCAGTTTTGCCCGGGATTGACGTTCCGTTCGTTGGGAAAAACATCGTTCGTGATTCCCATTTCGACGTTATACGCTTCTCCAGCGAAGATCATCAGTGACTTGTTCTGCGCCTTCCAGCCGAACCTAGTGATGGTGCCATCATTTCCGCTGGTGTTGAAGCGGCCACGAATACCCAGTTCCTGCTTTTGATGGGCGTTGGCGGCAAGATTTGCATTGAGCACCGAGTCGGATGTGTTGTCCACAAGTCCCAGTCCGAACAGAGGCGTAGGAATCCGGAAGACTACATTGTGCGCGGCCATGTGGCCGGCAAAGTTCGGCTGCGGCAGGGTGCAGCCGGGAGCATCGGTTCTCCCCGCGATGGAGAACAGATTATGAACGCCACCATCGAGGCTTCCATCGTGATGGCGAATGAACCTGGCTTCTCTTACCGGGCCGTCAGCAGTGATGAACGAGGGGATGACGTTCTTGGCGCCGGCGGACAAACCGGCGGCGATCTGGGGATTTGGTTGTGGCGCCTGCGGACTTGTAGGGCTCGGACTGGATCCTAGCGTGGCCGGCTGGGAGTGGCAGGAGGAGCAACCGTTTGAATTAAACCCCGGACCAAGCCCGCCGCTATCGGGACCACGCAACACTTCGTCGTTCGATTCCGTAAACGAATCCAGAGCGTCGGAGAAGCGCTGTTGCTCATCGGCGTTGAGCGTAGGATAAGGACCGCCCGCACCGGCAGGGCCGGGCCGTGGGCCTGGGTCAGCGGCGGGCGTGGTGGCAGTGACTAGTACTGCCATACCGGCAAAAAGCAAGAGCGTTGCGTAGGAGAGGGACCGGATCATCTTAGCTTCCTTTCTGGTGACTCAGGTTGGTAAGAGGGGGTGTAGAATCCGGCGGGAACGTCAGTTCGCCGCTTCTGGCGGCGCAGCTGGGTGACGATTCCGGGAACAACGGCCAACAAACGAAGGCGCAGAACTGCGCCCAGGGCTTTCCGGTATTTCATTCGAACCTCCATGCACGGGTAGGCGAGCTTCCGCCTTAAAGCCAAAGCCGCTTTTTGGGTCGGCTTGGCGCCGATGCTGTCTCAGTCGGTTCTGTCTGCTGGGGCCCGACACGCAGACGGAGGCTGGTATCGCACTCTTCACGGACAGAACGTTCCAGGGGCACGGCCAATGCCCCATCCAGCATTTTTCTGTCCGCAGCTGGAAGAATTACTAAACGATTAGAGGGAATTTAAGTTCAAATAGGCGGCGTGTCAACAGCCAAAAGTACACACCTCTAGAACCAGAACGGGAGCAAATGGCTTGTTAGACAGGCGGTTGAGGGGAAGGTGCTCCGCGCCATTCAAGCGTTTCCATCTTGAGCGTGGCGAGAAAACTTGCTTCCTCTGCGTGCCGGCAGGCAGCAGATTCCTCGCTGCGCTCGGAATGACAAGACCAAAGTCGGATGCCAAAGCAAGACTCGAATGCCAAAACGAAATTCGGATGCCGGAATAAGACTTGAACCGCGACGTGCTTTACTGCATTGCATCCCAAACAATCTTGCCGCCTACGATGGTCAACAAGACTTTGGCGTCTCGAATTTTCTCCGGAGCAATGGTGAAAATATCATCGCTGAGCAAAACCATGTCGGCCAGTTTGCCGGGCGTGATAGAGCCCTTTTCCTTTTCCTGAAACTCCGCGTACGCCGAACCCATGGTGTACGCTTCTACCGCTTCCGCTACCGTAAGCTTCTGCTCTGGGAACCATCCGTTGGGATTCTTGCCATCGAGCGTGGCGCGCGTGACCGCGGCATAGACCGTCAGCAGCGGGTTCAGTGGCGCAACGTCCCAGTCCGTGCCGAACGCCAGACGAACTCCGTGATCGAGGAACGTGCGAAATGCATAGGTGCGGCTGGCGCGATCGTGGCCGATGCGGGCCTCGGCCCAGCGTCCGTCATCGATGGCGTGATAGGGCTGCACCGAAGCGATCACATGCAGCTGCGCGAAGCGATCGAAATCCTTAGCGGCCATGTGCTGCGCATGTTCGATGCGAAAGCGGCGATCGGCTTCGCCGTGGGCTCTCACCACGTCCGCGTACAGATCCAGGATCATCGAAATTCCCTGATCGCCGATGGCGTGCGTGCAGATTTGCAGGCCGGCGGCATCGGCCTTCATCATGCGCTCACGCATGAGCGAGACCGGATGCATCTCGTCCGAAAGTATGCCGTGATTGCCCGGTTGGTCGAGAAAAGGGTCGAAGAAATATGCGGTGCGTGAGCCCAGTGAGCCGTCGGCGAAGGCCTTCACCGCTCCAATGCGGAGATAAGAGCCGCCAAAGGCGTGGCGAATGCCGATTTTAGCCTGGTCGTCTACGTTCACGATCAGCGGAGCGGCGTAGATGCGCGCCGTCAATTCGCCTCGTTCGAGCAGCTCGGCGTAGACGGCGATGTCGGCAAATTTCTGGCCGTTGTCGTCCATATCCTGCACGCTGGTCACGCCGACCGACGCGGCGTAGCGCCAGGGCTCGCCGCGCGGCGCTCAGGCGCTGCTCGTGGGTGGGCGGCGGAATGACCTTGGTGAGCTGGTCCATGGCGGCGTCTTTCAGCACGCCGGTGGGATTGCCCTGCGAATCTCGCACGATGACGCCGCCCGGAGGATCGGGCGTCTGCGCAGTGATGCCGGCCAAGCGCAGCGCCAGCAGAGTTGGCCAGACCGGAATGGCCATCGTAGCGTGAGAGAAAAACCGGAACGTCGGGAGTGAAGGGATCGATCAGGTCTTTAGTCGGAACGTTGGCGGGCGTCCATTTGGTTTCGTCCCAGTTGCCCCCTAAAATCCACTCCCCTTTGGGCGTCTTTTTTGCTCGCGCGGCGATGCGGCGAGCAAATTCCTCCGCGCTGCTGGCGTCGTTAAGCTGCACTGTTCCCAATTGCGAACCGCTGTTGACAAAATGGACATGGGCGTCGTTGAAGCCTGGCAGGAGCAACTTGCCATGGGCGTCGATTACATGGGTTTCCGGTCCGTGCCAGGCTTCGACTTCGGCGTTCGAACCAACGGCGACGATGCGGTCGCCCAGGACGGCCACCGCCTGGGCTGTGGGATGAGCCTGGTCTACGGTCCAGACGTTGGCGTTAAAGATGATGAGGTCAGCGGCGGGCTTGGATTGCGCAGTCAGAGTGAGTGCGCCGAGGAGCACCACGAGAACTGAATGGCAAATCGTTTTCATTTCGTTGGAAATACCCTTTCGTTGCGCTGTCATCCTGAGCGGAGCCGGTCATTCGCGAAGCGAAGGACCGGCGCAATCGAAGGATCCCTAGCGTCCGATCCTGCTGCCGGTCCTGCGTCGGCCACGACGACGAACCCACTGCGCATACGAAGAGTAGGGATCCTTCGACTTCATCCGATCTTCGCTAACAGCGAAGATCGGATTGCGCTCAGGATGACATTGCTTCCGAAGTTCATCTCTCTCCCCACTTCAGCTTGGTGCGCAGCACATCGAAGAACGTTCCCTTGATGCGCAGAAGCTTGACCTGATAGTCGGACTTGCGGCATTGCAGGCGGTCTCCGTCCTACAGGGGCATACCAACCTGGCCGTCGATGCTGAGGTAGGCTTCGTCATCTCCGGTCTTGACCACGATCTCGATCTCCGGCCGTGTCGCGGCACCACCAAGCGGACGGTGAGTCAGCGAGTGGGCCGAGACCGGCGTGATCACGAACGCGTTCGACCGACGGCATCAGAGATCGGACCGCCTGCGGCCAGTGAGTAAGCGGTCGAGCCCGTCGGCGTGGAGACAATCAGACTGTCGGCCTGGTAGCTGGACACGAACAGCCTGTCAATGTAGACGTCGCAGTGGTTCAAGCGAGCGATCGTGCCCTTGCCGACGACGATGTCGTTCACTGCCTCGTAGCGGGCCACGCGGAACCTTTGCGAACCACTTCGCAGTGCACCATGGAACGCCGTCTCGACGTTGCAGCAGCTGTCCTCGATTCCTTGCAGCGTCGGATAAAGCTCTTCCAGTGGAACTTCAGTTAGAAACCCCAGCGAGCCGAGATTCACGCCCAGCACTGGAATGCCGGCCTTGGCGACCGCTCGCGCTGCGGAAAGCAGAGTTCCATCGCCGCCCAGCACCACGACGAAATTCAGCGGCCGATCGGCCATGGCCTCGCGCTGCCAGAACTTCGATACCCGGAGCGTAGGGAGCGGTCTCCGGATCCACCACGACCTCGATAATTGTGCTGGCGAAACCATGCCAGCAGCTCGCGGCACGATGTTCGCCAGCTCCGGCTTGTTCGGCTTGGAGATAATCGCGGCGGATTTCTGGCTGCGATTGGATCGTTGCTCGAAGCATGGCAAGCTGGAATTGTACCGAAAGTGAGACTTGTGCTCAGGCAGAGAAACGATCTTGAACCTCGAGAACGCGGAGATCTGCCGCAGAGTTCCTGAGAGAATCCGCTGCTTAGTGCCTCACCAGTGCGCTATCGGAAGATCCCGTACAGAGGAATTCCCGATTCCCTTCCGCGCCCAGGATCGGCGAGTCGATCACTTCGGTGTGCCTGCAATTCAAGCGCAACCAGCGCCTGACGCACTTTCTCGACGGCAGCTTGCTGCAGCGCTTCATCGCGCACGATTCCGCCCTTGCCCACTTGCGCGCGACCCACTTCGAATTGAGGCTTCACCAGGACCACCAGGTGCCGGCCAGCGCGCTCTGACACAACTTCAGGAAAAGCTGCTGCGACACCGACGGCAGAACTAGAGTCGCGGAGATAAACGAAACATCCATCACGATGAACTCCACAACCTCTCCGAGTTGCTCGCGGGTCAGATAGCGGGCATTGGTTTTCTCGAGTAAGCGGACGCGCGTATCCTGGCGCAGCCGAAAATCGATCTGGCCGTGGCCGGTATCGACCGCAATGACCCGCGCGGCGCCGTGTTGCAGAAGGCAGTCGGTAAAGCCGCCGGTGGAAGCACCTACGTCGAGGCAGATTTTGCCGGCAACGTCGATATGCCAATACTCAAGCGCTCTCTCCAGCTTCAGGCCGCCCCGGCTGACATACTTCAAATCTTCGCCCAGCAATCGGATCTCGGCTTCCGGGGCCACTCCGGCGCCTGCTTTCTCTACTTTCTGGCCGTCGACTAGAACCTTGCCCGCTGAGAATCAGCGACTGCGCGCGCTCGCGCGAGGCAGCCAGACCGCGTTGGAATAGCAGTTTGTCGAGGCGCACCTTCATGGTTTCACTCGCCGCTCAGGTTACTGTTGAAAGAGGGGCAGGTCAAAATCGAAAGCCGCCCCCGACGGGCGGCTTTTCGCACGATACGTTTTAGGGTTCGTTTCTTTTTAAAAGACAGTTTTCAGTCTGAAGTTCTCGGTTCTCAGTTCGCTAGCTGGCCACTTCCTCCAGCAGCTTCTGATCGATATCGAAGTTGGCATGAACGTTCTGCACGTCGTCATGCTCTTCGAGCGCTTCCATGCAGCCGGATCATGGTGGTGGCGTTCGCGCCTTCCAGCTTGATGTAGTTCTGCGGAATCATGGCGACGCTCGAAGACGCCGGCTCAATGCCGGCTTTCTTCACCGCTTCGAGCACGGCTTCGTAAACAGACGTCTCCGTCAGGACTTCCCAGTTGTCTCCGTCGTCACGCAAGTCTTCGGCGCCGGCGTCGAGCACGATCGCCATCAGATCGTCCTCTTTGGCCGCCGACTTCGCGACGACGATGTCGCCTTTCTTGTGGAACATCCAGGAAACCGCGCCTGCGTCCGCCATGTTGCCGCCGTTCTTGCCGAACACGTGGCGGATTTCGCTGACGGTGCGGTTGCGGTTGTCGGTGTTGATGTCGAGCAAAATGGCCACGCCGCCCGGACCGTAGCCCTCGAGAGCGAATTCTTCATAGGTCGCGCCCGGCAATTCGCCGGTACCGCGCTGAATGGCGCGCTTGATGTTGTCGGCCGGCATGTTCTCGCTCTTGGCCGCGAGAATGGCGCCGCGCAGGCGCGGATTGCTGTCGGGATCGCCGCCGCCGTTCTTGGCGGCAATGCTGATTTCCTTGATCAGGCGGGTAAAAATCTTGCCGCGCTTGGCGTCCAGCGCGCCCTTTTTGTGCTTGATTGTGGCCCATTTTGAGTGGCCAGACATGGAGATACCTCGTGTTCAGTATTCTGTGATGTCGCTGATCCTGCCGATATAGGATTCGCCCGTGGAGGAAGTCACTGATTCACACTCGGGATTGCCTCGAAACCAAAGCAGGCGAACCCAAAGTATAGCACGGGCTTTGTTTATTTAATTTGCTTCGTCGTGGGCACGAACTGGAATCAGAGTGGCCGAGTATGGGACGGGATCGGTACCGGCCTTGGCTCGGGAGAATACTTTTGCGGTCAACAGAAGTCCGGACAGAGCGGCCGCCAGCAACCCGGCTTGCTGCCATCCTTCCACCCGCGAAGCGTCGCCCATAAGGGCAAGTCCGAAAAAGCAGAAAAGGAGATGCACGCAAAAGACCTGCAGCGATGCCTGACCCAGCATGATCAACGGCCGGACGGCCAGCAGCTTGACCACGGATTGAAAGCGAATCAGCAGCGTCGCTATGGCGGCAAAATTGAGCAGGCGTACGGCGCCGAGATGCCACTTATCGAACGAGACCTCGAACATCCCCAGCTCGATGCCCCGGCCGACGGCGTAACGCAGCGCAAGAAGCACCGGCACGATGACGGCCGCAGGAATAACGGCGCGTCGCGCCCACGCCTGCACTGGCCAGTCGCCTTTCGCCCAGCGGACACCGCAATATAGTCCGAGCACCCACAAGAATTGCCAGGCCCACAGGTCGAACGATCCCATTTCGTTCAAGGGCACCTGCAGGTTCGAAACGTACGCCAGAAGGTTGTGACCAGCCTCCCGCAATCCGAACTGAGCTGCCAGCCACACGGCGAAACTGACGCCGAACAGCCCCCTCCAACCGGCTTTCGCCGTCACCGTCAACACGAGCGGGGTCAGCAGGAGAAAAATAATGTACATGGGAAGAATATCCAGCAGCGGGGGCCGGTAGATCAGCAATGCCGCATCGATGGCCGCGCGCTTGGGACCTACCGCAAAGTAGAAGTCGAGCAGATTATGTAATCCCGGCCGATTCCCCTGTTCGGCAATGCGAGTCTCTACAATCAGCGCGAATGCCATGAGCGCGGCGTGATATCCGTAGAGGCGCAGGGCGCGCATCCAAAAAAATCTTGGCATCTTGGGGCGCCCGTCGCGTTCCACCCCGCGAAACCAAACCAGGCCGGTAAACAGCGCCGACAGGAAAATGAAGCCCTCCGCGGCTGACACAAAGCCGAAAGGCTGGTTGGCAAAACTGCTGGCGATCGTCGGCAGATGGGTAAGCGTCATCCATACCAGCATCAAGCCACGTGCCGCATCGAGTTCCAGGCGTCGTTGCATAGTCCTTTCTGCTTAGATACACATTCGACGGTGTAGGTCACCAGGAAAGATTTTGCGCTTGCAAAGAAACGTCAGTTGCTTCAACTGTGTGATTTTTTCCTGCGGGCCTGATACGCGTAAATGACCGCCAACAACGGCGGCGCGAGCAGAATTCCCCAGAATGGGATGAAGAAGCCGAGCACCAGCGGGGCAAGGATCGAAGCCCACATGGGCACTCGCGCGGTGCGCTTCATCAGATAGGGCTGCAACAGGAAGCCATCCACCAGCACAATCGCCGCATAAAGAATAAGAACGTAAAACGGATGTTGCCAGTCCCTCCATCGGACAGTGGCAGCCAGGGCAGGCCCAACCAGCCCCAGGACTGGCCCCAGATGTGGCACGAACTGCAAAACCGTAGCCAGTAAGGCCCAAAGCGGAGCCCAGGGAACTTTTATCCAATAAAGGCCGATGAGCCACAGCAGGCCAACCGCCAGAGCATCCTGGCACTGGGCCACGAACCAGTTCCGGAGGGCAGTTCCGGTTAAGCGAAAATGGTCTTGCAGGTTCATGTCTCTCTGATGCTTTGCCGCCTTCCCGAGGTCAACCAACCTCTGAGATCGAGATTCAAGCGATTCGCCGCCGATCTGTAAACCCAGCCCTCTGAAACTCGTCCATACTAATAGTAGAGACGAGGCGCATGGGAACGACCCTGACAGCAACCTTGAGTTCAGCGGTGCGATTAAAGACGGAAAGCATCGCGGCCGGGGACTTCGATGAGTTGGTCCGGCAGCACCAGCGGCGGGTCTACCGCGTGATCTGGTTGCTGGTTAGGGATGCCGATACTGCAGACACGCTAACGCAGGAATGCTTTCTCCGTGCCTACCGGAAGCGCGCCTCTTTCCGCGGTGAGTGCGCAGTTGGGACCTGGCTGCTGCGGATAGCCGTCAACCTCGCACGAGATCACGGCAAGAACCGTCGCGTGTCCTTTTGGCGGAGGCTGGTGGGAATCGAGGACGAGAATTCCTCCGAAAGGGTAGCTCCCCATTTCGAGGCTCAGCAGCCTTCTGCGGAAAGAATTCTTCTGGCGCGGGAGGCATTGCAGGAAGTTTGGGGCGCGGCCGCTTCCCTGTCTCCACAACAGCAAACTATTTTCCTGCTGCGTTTTGCAGAAGAAATGACACTGGCCGAGATCGCCGAAGTTCTCCGTCTCCAGGTTGGGACAGTCAAGGCGCAGCTATTCCGCGCCACCGGCAAGGTCCGGGAAATCGTGAAGGAGAAGTCATGCGGTTAATGCGTCATCTCGACAACGAACAACTAGGAGAGTTGCTGATGGAGAGCGATCAACGCGATCTGCAGCCCCTCCTCGATGATCTGCCGGCCTCGCTGCGGGAGGTCACGGAACGGCCCGAGTGGTTTTGGCAAAAGCAGCAGGTGGCCATTCGCCACCGTCTTGCCTCGGCGCGCAGCGCCTGGGTCAGGCCACTCACTGCGTGGGCAAGCGCATCGGCCCTGGTTCTGCTGGCGTTGCTGCTGCTGCGAGGAAGCCCCGCTCCTCCAGCCCCTCAGGCCCGAACGGATCAAGACCAGGAGCTGCTGATCGCGGTGGAACGGGCGATGCAGAGCGATGTTCCAGAGGCGCTTGAACCCGCCTCGCTGCTGGCGGATGAAATCAGCAGTAAAGCAGCTTCGAACCGATCTACCAAGGAGAACAAGCATGAAAATTAGCAAGATCAGTTGCCTGCTGGCACTACTCTTTCCCCTCGCATTGCTTGCGCAAGACCCGACGCCCGCGCCCCTGCCGCCGCTGCCGCCTGGGCACGGCGCACGGACTGAAGGCCGTCACCGCTCCATGGGCGGACGCGTGATAATGCGGCACGAAATGGGCAAGTGGTGGCAGGATTCCGAACTGGCCAAGAAGCTGCAGCTCAGCGACACCCAGATCAAGCAACTCAATCAGACCTTCTTCGATCACCGTATGAAGCTGATCGACTATGGAGCGGAGATGGAGAAACAAGATATGAAGCTCCAGAGCCTGCTCGATGAGGATTCGCCCAATGAAAACCAGGTAAGTTCGCAGGTCGATCAGGTTCTCGCTGCCCGCGGCAAGCTAGAGCGGGAGAGCACCATGATGAATCTCGATTTGCGCAAGGTGCTGAGCGTGGAGCAGTGGCGGCAGCTCAAGTCCATCCGCAGCGACCGTGGTCCGAGCGATCACGTGTTCTTCTACAAGAAACTGCCTCCCGGCGCAGGACCTGTCACTATGCCGTTGCCGCCGCCAGAACCGGGTAACGCCGATTATTTTTGAACCGGCGTCTCTTGCATCCGGCCGCCTCCGCCGCAATTCGCGGCGCGGGCGGCTTTTTTTTCATGCTAGACTCGACTTTAGTGTGGCGAGTTCACTCCCAGCGAGGAAGCCAAGATGAAATTTGGCGTCATCATTTTCCCCGGTTCGAATTGCGATCACGATGCGTACTGGACCATTCAGAACGTCGCCCGGCAGCCGGTTACTTTTTTGTGGCACGAGTCGCATGACCTGGAGAATTGCGACGCCATCATCGTTCCCGGCGGATTCGCCTATGGCGATTACCTGCGTACCGGTGCGATTGCCAAGTTCTCTCCCGTGATGGAATCGGTTCACAGATTTGCCGACGGGGGTGGCCTGGTGCTCGGCATCTGCAACGGCTTCCAGATTCTGTGCGAATCCGGACTACTGCCGGGAGCATCTGACCCGCAACCTGGGGCTGAAATATGTCTGCAAACCGGTTCAGGTGCGCGTGGAAAACGCCGAGACTCCTTTTACCAATGCCTGCCGCGAGGGCGAGGTGCTCACCATCCCCATCGGCCATATGGAGGGAAACTACTTCTGCGACGAGGCGACACTGGATGAATTGCGCCGGAATAAGCGCATTGTATTTCGTTACGTGACACCCGGCGGCGAGGTGACGGCGCAGGCCAATCCGAATGGATCGTTGGACAACATTGCCGGCATTTGCAGTCCTGGCCGCAATGTGCTGGGCATGATGCCTCATCCCGAACGCTCCAGTGAACCCGAGTTGGGGGGAACCGAAGGCTTCAAGATTTTCGAGTCCCTGGTGGGCGCCATGGCGGAGAAGTAATTCGGCCCGGTAATTAACAGTCTTTCCACAAGTTTCTTCTGCCGCCACTCAATTAGAGCTTCTGGCATCATCCTTTTGTTGTTACGCTGCTCCTTCCCCGTTCGCTTAGTTGGCTGCCAGATTACCCACGCGCTTGCGCACTAGTGTGTTCTCCATGAGGTATATCTGCGATGACAGCAAAAGAGGAAATAATGGACAAGGTCTCCGACTCCTTGATGTGCGATGAGCGCGTCTTGGGTGTGCAGGAGAAAGAGCTGCTGACGAATCTTCTGCAGCGCGCAAAAACCCACGCGAGCGCAGCCAATGGAATGGTGGCCACTACCATCGCTCGCGTGGCCGGAGAAATGGTCGCTCAACGGGCAAGCGAAATTCTGGCGGACAACATCGCGCAACGGCTGCTCGATCCGGCGCCATCGTCTTCAATCCGAACGGCCTCAGCCGTGGATAAGGGTTCGTGGCGCGCCGAACCGGACAGCTCTGGCACGCCGGTGCGCGCGGTCTACCCCCCATTGCCTCCGGCTCCAGCCCCACCCGGTCCTCCCAAGGGTTCCTGGCGCGCCGAGCCGGACGAGCCTGGCACTCGAGGACGCGCGGTCTTCCCCCCGTTACCTCCGGCCCCGGCCCCACCCGGTCCCCCCAAGAGTTCCTGGCGCGCCGAGCCGGACGAGCTTGGCACTCGAGGACGCGCAGTCTTCCCCCCGTTGCCTCCGGCCCCGGCCCCACCGGGTCCTCCGCATGGGAGTGGCTGGCAAGAACATGATGGCGTGGCGCGCTTGGAAAGGCCGGAAGTTCTTCCCGCGCACTGCGTGATTCTGGAAGAATTCCTGGCCCCCTCGGAACTCGATGGGTTGCTGCAATATGCGCTTCAGCGGGAGAGGGATTTTCAGGTCAGTGAAGTTCTTTCCCCCACAGGGGGAGCGGTTGACTATGAGCACCGCCAATCCCGTGTACTCTTCGATTTGGGCAATTACGCGGCGCCGCTTGTGGAGCGAATCCAGTCCTGCCTGCCCCGCGTGGCGCCGAAGCTGGGACGTGAAGAATTCGCCATCTCCCAGGTGGAGACGCAGATCACGGCCAGCAACGACGGCGATTTCTTCCGCAACCACAACGATAATGCCCACCCGGATACGTCAACTCGGGAAGTAACGTTTGTCTACTTCTTCCATCGCGAACCCAAGGCATTTTCCGGCGGTGAACTACGCATCTACGATACCCGGCGGGAACGTGGCAGATATACACCGACCGACAACTACCGGGTCGTGGTTCCGCAGCAAAACCAAATCGTGTTTTTCGCTAGTTCTCTCGCGCACGAGATTACCCCGGTGAAGTGCCCGTCCCGAGCCTTCGCGGACAGCCGCTTTACGCTCAATGGCTGGCTTCGGCGCAAGGAACGCCGATTGTATGCCACAGCTTGAGTACCGTGGGGAGGGAACCGCGTTTCAGTCGTCCGCGGCACCCTCCCCGGGGCTCTTTTATTGCTGCTTGGACGATCAGCCCGATCACCTAGTTCCGGAGTTCGCTCTCCAGATGCACAGGCGTCCGCCTGATGATCGCCTGTTCCTGAATCCCAGCGCATGGTTCACGCAGATCGGGGAACCGCCGCTGGAGTCGCGCGTTCTCCCCGGGTTGCTGGATAGTTTTGCTTTGCAAGGCAGCATGGTGTGGATCACCGATCCTGGCGGTGGCGCGATGCGACCGTTCTGGCTGGACCCGGAGTTAGGCAGAATTTTGGCAGATTTGCGGCCTGGAGATCCTGCTCCGCGCAATATCACACCCGAAGCCAGAGATCTCCTGATCACGGCTGACGTGCTCGTACCGGAAGATTACATTTCCCGGCGCCGCGCAGAATGGGCGGAATCGGTTGCTCGGTGGGCCTTGGCGTTCCGCGGCAAAGGTTACGTTCCGGTTCGAGGGCTGATTCATCCCTTCCACGTCGCCGCACTGCGGCGCTATTACCGCCATCGGATTCGCGTCGGGGGATTCCATCTGGGCGATGCACAATCCTCCCGCCGCTACGTCGCCCACAACGAAAGCGTTGCGCGTTTCTTTCATCATCAGCTCACCGCCGCCGTTACGTCCCTTGCATGCGAGCCGGTAAAGCCTTCTTACGTTTATTTCTCTTCCTACTTGGGCGGCGCAAAGCTGGAGAAACATATCGACCGAGAGCAATGCGCGTTCAGCATTACCCTTTGTCTCGACTACTCGCCTGAGCCGCCGCAGGCCGTGCCCTGGCCGATCCACCTGCAGACCCCCAGTGGCCAGGTTACGGTCTTTCAAGCCCTTGGAGATGGCCTGCTGTACCGCGGCGGGGAACTACCTCACTTCCGCGATGTGCTACCGAAAGGGCACACGTCGACTTCGTTGTTCTTCCATTATGTGCCCGCAGATTTCACCGGCTCCTTGAGCTAAAAGCGGGTTTTCCGGGGAACGAAGATCTCAACGCAGTCCGGAGACGACGTACAAGACGGACAAGGTTTGATAGTAGGTGTAGGCAAACTCGGAAGCGTCGGGAGCAGCCACCATCGGGGCGATTCTAACCACGCCGGCACGGTCCGCGGGAGTGACCTGGCGCAGCTCGGTCAGCTTGCCAGTGGCAATCTCGAAACGTTCGATCTTTACAGATATCTCCTCCGCACTATACACGTAGAGTGCCCGGCTGTCGGTGGACCATCGGATCGGCGCCAAGCCAGTTGGGAATCGAACCGAGACGGGTGTCCCAGAGGCAATCGGAAACAGGGTAAGGTCAGGGCCCGAGCCCTCTCTGCCAACCACGTACCTCCCATCGGGAGAAGGTATAGAGGCGGTCACACCTTCGGGAGTAATGGCGCGAGGTTTCCCCCCAGCAAGTTGGACCACGAACGTACGAACTGCATGTCCGGGTTCGTTGCCATTTACGATAATCTGCTGGCCATCCGGCAGGAACTCAGCAGAGCCGTTCTCCAAATGCTCCAACTCCGGGATGAATATCTGCCGTGCTTGCCCTGGGCCGACGGGATACAGGCTGATGTGCTGGGGCGATCCGGTAAAAACAGAAATCGCCCACTTGCCGTCGGGGGAAAGATTTCCCACAGTCCCCTCGCCCAGGCGGATGGGAGGCGAACCGTCGATGTTGCGAATCGCCACGGCGTAGTTGGGTCCGGCGGGCTCGCTGCTCTCCTCGAACAAGACCCACTTGCCGTCGGGGGTGATGTCTTTGGCCAGACTCCAGTCGTACCAGGAAAGGTCCCGTACGTCCTTGTCGTTCTTGCCGACCCATTCCATGGCTCCGCGGTCGGTGTCGACGCCGATCAGAACCCGTCCATCCGAAGCGATGTCGTGCAGGGTGAGGTCACCGGGAACCGCCAGGATCTTGCGCTGCCGTCCGGACAAATCTACCGCCCACAGAGCCCGGCCGCCGGCATCGTTTCCCGCCGCGGTAAACCAGACTTGATCGCCTGCCGGAGACCAAGCCAAACCATCTTCCGACCTCCACCCCGAGGACAGCGTAGTCTTGTGACCATCGAGATCGATCACACAGACCGAACCTCGGTCGTCAAATGCGACGGGGTGATCCATAAATGCAATGCGGTCTCCCGCCGGAGAGAATCGCAAATCGCTGATCCCGCCTGAGGTGTGGTACAAGACTTTGCCGATAGGGTACTCAAGGCGATTCTCTCCGTTGTGGCCGCGATGGACTACGGCCAGATCTCCGCGCTGGCTCCAGTCTGCGGCTTGTACATCTTCGAGGAGTTCCCTGGGCGTGCCGCCGGCGAGCGGGGCGCGCGCCAGCACACCATCGGTAAAGTCCCGCCGGTCTGGAATACCATGCAGAACCAGCGCCAGTTCGTTGGTACTGGAGAGCGCCAGCAAGTGGGCGGAAGTAAAGCCCAGAGGGCGCGCCAGCGGCGAGTCGCCGACAGTCGAGTAGAGTTCCAGCGGCCGGCCATTCCAGGATGCTCCGTACAGGATGCTGCGGCCGTCCGGACTGAACCGCGCGGAATGGACCGTTCCCCGCTCGAAAGTGATGCGCCGGTACTGGGGAGCGACGGCGGGCTTCAAAGTGGCGCCCAGAAAAATGCCGCCCACCGCCAGCAAAAGGACCGCGGCCAGCCCGGGCAGCCACTTGCGGAGCAGCGGTCTAGAAGGCCGTAAAGGAGGAAACTTCTTGCTGGTCACATCGGAGACAGTGCTGAGTGCGAAGTTCAGATCGCGCGCCGACTGGAAACGGTTTCCCGGTTCTTTTTCCAGACAATGCTGAACGATCTGCTCAAAGGCGGGAGGAATCGATTGACGTTCCAGCGCCATTTCCGGAGGGTCTTCTTTCAGTACCGCCATCATGGTGTCAACGTCGGTTTCACCCTTGAAGGCGCGCTTCGCCGTCAGCATTTCATACAGAATTGCCCCAAAGCTGAAGATGTCGCTGCGGTGATCGACGGGCTTGCCACGCACTTGTTCCGGAGACATATAACTGACGGTGCCCAGAACCGAACCGGATCGGGTTTGCGTGGTCAGACTTTCCAGCGAGCGCTCTTCGCCTGATTCAGGGGTGACTTCGGACCAGGTGAGCTTGGCAATACCGAAATCGAGAATCTTGATGTGTCCGTCTTTGGTGATAAACAGGTTTTCCGGTTTCAGATCGCGATGGACGATTCGCTTTTCGTGGGCCGCGATCAGGCCTTGGGCGATCTGCATGCCATAGTCAGTGGTCTGGCGCAGCGAAAGCTGTCCCTGAAGCAGCCGCTGCCGCAGGGTTTCTCCCTGCAGCAACTCGGAGACGATGTAGGGCGCGCCATCGTGCATTCCGATGTCGTAGACGGCGACAATATTGGGATGGCTGAGAGCGGCGGAGGAGCGGGCCTCCAATTCAAAACGGCGCAGGCGATCCTGGTCATTGGCCAGGGCGGGCTTCAGAACTTTGAGGGCCACTTCGCGCGCCAGACGGTCATCGCTGGCGCGATACACTTCCCCCATCCCGCCGGACCCTATAAGTTCCAGAACTCGATAGTGGCCGAGGATTTGACCAATCATCACATCTGGGAGAACGTGCGTGGGCATCTTAGGTTCGGTGCCGGACGGTATCAACGGATCTATGCCGTGGCCAATCCCGCTGCGAAAGCGTATTCTTTCAGCTTCGCAACAGGGCAATTCTACTCTTGTTTATGGAAGATGTTACAAAGATACGCGCGGTTCCGGGAACCGGAAGTAAGCTTTTGAGCAACCTCGACCGCGAGATCATGTTCTAATGGATTGTTCCCCTGGTACCCTACATATCCGCATGAGAATCAATATAACTGCCATCACCCCCAGGGTGAAGCCACGGCATAGAAGTGGCCAGCGAAAAGCTATACCCGCTCCCCTTAAGGCTCTGATCGGTATGGTTTTCGCAGTCATGGTCTGGCCCTCAGCCTCCAAAGCGCAGGAAATGCCCCGTCTGGAGGCGTTTGGCGGGTATTCCTACCTGCGATTCGACAGCAAGACCTTCGGCTTCGCCGATGCTTCGGGCCTGAATGGTTTTGACCTTATGCTGGCCGGCAATCTGACCTATGGATTCGGCGTGCTAGCGGAGGCCAGCGGAAACTATGGGCCCAACATGAATTTCCGCGATGTTGTTTTCGGCCCCCAATTTCTTTACCCGCGTGGGAAGACGACCTTCTTTGGCCATGCTCTTTTCGGCAGAGGCGAGTCGTCCTTGAGGGTGGCAAGTGGACTGCGTGACACCGGATTAGTGATTCAGTTTGGCGGGGGAGTCGACCGGGACATTTCCTCCCGCTTTGCGATCCGCATTATTCAGGCTGATTACGTTCACACTCACTTATTTCAGCAGGCGCAAAGCAACTTCCGCTTCTCGACCGGGCTGGTATTTCACTGGGGCGGAATCAAACAAAAGGGGCGGCAAGCGCCGAGCATGCAAGCTCCGTAAGAATTCCGTGCCGGCCACTCGCAATCCTGCTTATGGGAAGGGATGCAATGATGTCGATTCGATGGAAAGGCCTGTTTGCGATCATTCTGGCTCTGTCCGGCCTGCCAGGCTGTGGCGGCGGCAGCGGTAGCAGCGCCCCCACCAACGTGGGAGGAGCTTCGTCGCCACACAATGCCTACATCACTCTTCCCCAGGATAACGCCGTCGCCGCCTACCGCGTGGACAATTCGGGCCACCTGACTCCGATTGCCGGCACGCCTTTTCTGGCTGGCACAACTCCCGGGTCGATCTGGGCGCATCCTTCCGGCAAGTTCGTCTATACCGCCAATCGCGGCGGGAACGATATCTCGCTTCTCAGTGTCAACAGCAGCACCGGAGCACTCAGCGAAGTCATGCCCCGTACTCCGAGCGGTGTGGATCCAGTAGCACTGGCTATGGATTCAGGGGGAACTTTGCTTTTCGCGGCCAACGAGGCCTCGACCACAATTTCCGTATTTTCGATCAACTCAGGGAGCGGCGCGCTCACTCCGGTCTCGGGGTCTCCCTTCCCTACCAACCCCAGCGCGATCGCTCTCGCTTTAACCCCATCGGGGAAGTTTCTTTACGTAGCCAATGCGAATTTAGCGGCGGTGTCGGCGTATACCGTCGCTTCTGGGGGAGCATTGCAGCCCATTCAGGGTTCGCCATTCCCGGTGGGACGTGGTCCGCTGGCCCTGAAAGTTGATAAGGCGGAGCACTTTCTTTACGTCGCTAACTCACTCGACAATACCGTGTCGGTGATGGCCATCGATCCCAGCACGGGCGCTTTGCGCCAGGCGGCGGATTCGCCATTCGCCACCGGCACCACTCCGGTTTCGCTGGCCCTGGATCCGAGCGGCACGTACTTGTACGTCGCTAACCAGGGCTCCAGCAATATTTCCTCGTTTTCTGTCGACCCCACCAGCGGCATTCCGACGCAGATCATCGATTCACCGTTTTCCACGGGCTCGGCCACGCTCTTTATCGCCGTAGATTCCTCGGGAAATTTCTTATTCGTGGCCGATCAAACCGCCCATACGCTTTCCGAATTAGCGATCACTTCCAACACCGGGGAGCTGGGAACCAGTTCCAGCGCCACCACCCTGAGGTCGCCACCGACATCGATGTTCGTCACGCCCAAATGAAGACGATGCGTATCCGAGAATCGAGATAACCATGCGAGCGCAACTCCCATGATTCGATTTGGCATTGCCGGCTTCGGATTGCATGCGAACAAGCGGCTGATGCCGGGGTTCGCCTTGGCCAAGAACTGCCGGGTCACCGCTCTCTCCCGGCGCGATCCGGTAAAGGCCCAGGAATCGGCCCGGCAGCACAAAATCGCAAATGTGTTCACTTCGACAGCAGACCTGTGCCGCTCCTCCGAAGTCGATGCTGTGCTGGTCACCACTCCGAATGTCATCCATTTGGAAGATGTGCTGACCGCCGTTTCCGCCGGCAAACCAGTGCTGTGCGAAAAGCCCCTGGGGATGAACGCGGCGGAGTGCCGCCGCATGGTGGAAGCGGCGCGCCAGGCCAACGTCTTGCTGGGTGTGGCGCAGGTGTTCCGTTTCGAGGAAAGCGTCGCACGATTGCGCGAGCGCGTTGCTGCAGGACAGATCGGCACGCCGGTTTTCGCCCGCTCGGAATTCTCTTTTATGGGTGGACGCGAGCACGCCCGCACCTGGCTCAACGATCCGAAAATCGCGGGTGGAGGCCCGGCGGCTGACGTCGGCGTGCATTGTATCGACACCCTCCGCTACATTTTGCAGGACGAAGTCGTGCGCGTGAGTGCGCGGGCAGTTCCCAACCGCGAGGTTCCGGAGATCGAATCCGTGGCCGCGCTCACGCTGGAATTCAGCCGCGGAGCCCTGGGCGCGGTGCTTTGCTCTTATGTCGTGGATTATCGTTCGCCTTTGGAGTTGACAGGGACTTCGGGCGTGCTACGCGCCGACAATTGCTTGAACGTCGAGAAGCCGATTGTTCTGGAACTCCTGCGTAATGGTGCAGTCGTCGAGAACGAAACTGTCTCCAACCATCTGGCTTACGCTCTGCAGGTGGACGCCTTTTCCGCAGCAGTCGAAGGAAAAGCCAAGTTCCCCGTTCCGGGCGAAGAAGGATGGCAGAATCAGGAGATTCTGGACGCGGCGTATCGCAGCATGAAGAGCGGGAAGGTCGAAGCTGTACCGCGAGTGTGACTCCCCCCTGTGCTCCTCCGTCGCACGCTTATCTACCACAGGGGGCACAGGGAACACAGAGGAAAGCCGGGTGCCCCGTCCAAGCTGGCTTGGACGGGGCACCCGACAGATGCTAAAGGTAGACGGCCAACAGGCTAAATATCGTAGTACAAGGCGAACTCGTAGGGATGGGGGCGCAGTCGGATCGCGTCCACTTCCTTGGAGCGCTTGTAGTCGATATAGGTGCTGAGGAGTTCTTCGGTGAAGACATCGCCTTTGAGCAAGAAGGCGTGGTCTTTCTCGAGGGCGTCCAGGGCATCTTCGAGCGAGCCCGGCATCGAAGGCACTTTGGCCAGTTCCTCCGGCCCCAGGTCGTAGATGTCTTTGTCTAGAGGCTGGCCGGGGTCGATCTTGTTCTCGACGCCGTCCAAGCCCGCCATCATCATGGCGGAGAACGCCATGTACGGGTTGCAACTGGGGTCTGGGGGCCGGAACTCGACGCGCTTCGCCTTCGGAGAGGCTGAGTACATCGGGATGCGGCAGGCGGCCGAGCGATTGCGGCGCGAGTACGCCAGATTCACCGGCGCTTCGAAGCCCGGCACCAGGCGTTTATAGGAGTTCGTGGTTGGGGCAATGATTGCGGCCAGCGCCGGACCGTGCTTGATAAGGCCGCCGATGTACCACAAAGCCATTTGCGAGAGTCCGGCATAGCCGTCGCCGGCGAAAAGGGGCTTGCCGCCTTTCCACAGCGATTGGTGGGTATGCATGCCGCTGCCGTTATCCTGGAAGATGGGTTTCGGCATGAAAGTCACCGTTTTGCCGTACTGGTTGGCGACGTTCTTGACCACATACTTGTACATCAGCATGTTGTCGGCCGATTTGACCAGCGAGTTGAATTTCAGGTCGATTTCGGTCTGGCCGCCTGTGGCCACTTCGTGGTGGTGGCACTCGACCTCCATACCGCAATTGATCATGGTCATGACCATTTCACTGCGCAGGTCCTGGTAATGGTCCATGGGAGGCACCGGGAAATAGCCTTCCTTGTAGCGCGGGCGGTATCCCAGGTTGTTCTCTTCGCGACCGGAGTTCCAGCGTCCCTCCTCGGCGTCGATGTAGTAGAAGCCGAGATTCTCGCGCTGGTCGAAGCGGATATTATCGAAGATAAAGAATTCGGCCTCGGCCCCGAAGTAAGCGGTGTCGGCGATTCCAGTCGAACCCAGGTATAGCTCCGCCTTTTTGGCGATGTAGCGCGGATCCCGGTCATAGCGCTGCTTGGTCACCGGATCGACGGCGTCGCAGATCATCACCAGCGTGGGTACCTCGGTAAAGGGATCGAGCACGTGAGTGTTCGGGTCCGGAACCAGCAGCATGTCGCTTTCGTTGATGGCCGCCCAGCCGCGGATGGACGAGCCGTCCATCCCAAAACCTTCTTCAAAGGACGATTCGGACAGTTGATCGATGGGATAAGAAACGTGCTGCCAGAGCCCGGGCAGATCGGTGAAGCGGAGGTCGAGGATCTTGACTCCGTTCTTCTTGGCGAACTCCAGGACGGTTTTCGCATCAGCCATGGATTGCTCCTTTGCAATGCCGGGCTTTGCCCGGAAATGACGCTCCGGCCGCAGCTATTGCGGGGACCGTAAGCGCGATAGAAGTAAGCACAGGGATCGTAAGGGAAATTTTGGCGCCTGATACAATATCACGTTTACGCGGGCCGAGGGGAGTTTAGGACTCACTATCCCTGCACGGAAATTGATTGTTTTTATGGCCGCGATAAGCGAGAGTTATTGAAGAAAGCATTCAGCACTCAGCATTCAGTCCTTACCGAGTGCTGCCGGGGCTGAATGCTGACGCTATCCATGGTTATTGAAGAAAGCACTGAGCATTCGGCACGCAGCATTCAGTCTTAGCGAATGCGTGGTGGCGGAATGCCGAGTGCTGAGTGCTGACTGCGTTCTATGGACTTCGACCAGCTCGAAACTTTCCTCGAAGTGGCGCGGCTGTCCAGCTTCTCGCGGGCCGCGGAAAAACGCTTTCGCACCCAGCCGGCGATTTCATCGCAGATTCGCCTTCTTGAGGAAGAAGTTGGAGCCAAGCTGCTGGACCGCTCCGGTGGCAAGGTGTCGATTACGGCGTCGGGAAAGCTGTTTCAGAGGTATGCGGAGGAAACCCTCGAGGCTCGCAAGGCGGTGCTTCTGGCCATTGCGGAAACCGAACGCGTGCCACGCGGGGAAATCATCGTCGGCGCCAACGAAGGCACTTGCCTGCATATCCTTCCCGAGGTTTTTGCCGAGTTTAAGAAGCAGTATCCGGATGTGTCGGTAAACATCAGCCGCTGCGACTACGCCAAAATTCTAGAGGCGGTGATCGACAACTCGGTGGACTTTGGCGTCATTTCCCTGCCTGTCAACGACACCCGACTGACGGTGGTGCTGATTCACCGCGACGAACTGGTCATCATCGCTCCCCCGCAGCATGCCCTGGCCAAGATGAAATCGGCCACGGTTGCCGAAGTGGCGAAGTTTCCCCTGGTCATGCCCAAAGCCGGCCACACCCGCGACGCCTTGGAGGACCTCTTCCACGAGCGCAAACTGAAGCCGCGAATCACGATGGAGCTGGACTCCAGCGAACTGCTCAAGCGGTTTATTGCCGCAGACGCCGGGGTCGGATTCATCGCCCGCTCCAATGTGGCGGAGGACGTGCGAGCCAACGCCCTGGTAGCCATTCCGCTGTCCGATGCGCAGATTCGCCGCGACCTGGCGCTGGTCTTCCGCAAGGACAAGGCGCTAAGCCGCGCCGCCCTGGCGTTCATCGATATTGCGGTGAAGCTCAAAACCGGCGATATGCTGGCAGGGGTGCGTTGATTGCAGTGAGCCGACGATTAGTTTCGCTTCCTACCGTAATCTCTTGCTTTTTGTGCCTGCCGCTCCTGGCCGGCACGGTCTTCGCCCAGCGAGCGCGCAAGAGTCCGTCGAAAGATCCGCCGCCCGCCAGTTTCAAGCTGGTTTCCGCCACGGCTACCGGCAGTAAACGTTACACGCCCGAGGAGATTGTCGCGGCCAGCGGATTGCAAGTCGGCCAGAACGTCAGCGAGGACGACTTTAAGGACGCTACGCAGAGACTGGGAGAGACAGGTGCCTTCAGCGCCGTCGAGTACAGTTACAAGTACTCGGCCGAAGGCGCCAAGCTGGAGCTGCAGGTCAGCGATACCGAACAGCTGATCCCGGTGCGTTTGGAGAATTTCGTCTGGTTTAGCGATTCGGAGCTGCTGGCCAAACTGCACGAGCGTGTTCCGCTCTTTAGCGACAAGTTGCCGCCGACGGGCCGGTTGGCAGATCAGATCATGGACGCCCTGCAAGCAATTTTGATCGAGCACACCGTACCCGGGCGCGTGGACTACTTGCGGTATGCGGCGGGAGACGGCCCGATCGAAGCCTACGTCTTCAGCGTCTCCGGACCGCGAATTCAGATTCATGACGTTGAATTCACGGGGGTTGAGCCGGACGAGTTGCCGGCCCTGAAGGCCGCCGCCAGCCAACTGCAAGGCGAGGAATACCTACGCTCCACGATTCGGCAGCAGGCGAACAAGGAGTTGCTTCCCGTGTACATGGCTCGCGGCTACCTCAAGGCCACTCTAAGCGACGCGCAAGCCAAGATTGAGCACGAAGACCCGGAACAGACAGATGTGGACATAACTTTCGCAGTGGATCCCGGGCCGCAGTACAAAGTCAGTTCGATAAGCTTGTCAGGGTGCAAGAGCTTCTCCGCCGACGAGTTGCGTCCACTCATTCACCAGCGACTGGGGGAACCGGCGAACGTCGTGCAACTGGCCAACGACGTTGAGGCCGTGAAGAAGCTATATGGCACTCGGGGATATATGGCGGCGGCGATCCAGTCAAAGCCGCAATTGGACGATGCCCAACGAACCGCTATTTACCAGGTCACTATAGCTGAGGGGGCGGTCTATCACATGGGAGAGTTAGACATACACCTTCCCGACTCGCACATCAGGAGTCTGGTACAGGCAAAGTGGTCCCTGCGCGAGGGCCAGACGTACGACTCCAGCTACGTAGGGAGCTTCCTCGACGAGGCTTTCAAGAGCCTGGCCTTGCTGCGGGAATGGAATGTCACGGTTCACGAGAGCCCTGACCCCAGGGACAAGACGGTCGATGTGACCCTCCGGTTTGAACTCAAAACGGGGCAGTGAAGCGAGGATTTGAGCGTGAATTAAGCTATCTTTCTCGCTTGAATCGCATCCAATGGCGCAGTAGCTGCACAAATCCCACTTACTTCAAGGAGAACCTCTTTCATGAGATTCGCATTTCGAAAACTAACCGTCTCGCTGGCAGTTTTGGTAGTAAGTCTGGCGCTGGCCGCGCCCACTTTCGCTGACAGTGCCAAAACCTTTACCGGGGAAGTGAGCGATGCCATGTGCGGAGCCAAGCATATGGAAGGTGCTCCCGCCGAGTGCACGAGGGTTTGCGTCAGCAAAGGCTCGAAGTATGCCCTGGTGGTTGGGGACAAGGTCTACACGCTGGACAGCAGCAACAAGGCCGTGCTGGCCAAGCTGTATGACCTGGCTGGGCAGAAAGCGACCGTGAAGGGCGTAGCTAAGGAAGACACCATAGCCGTCAGCTCGGTCATGGCTGCCAAGTAGGCTGCGGCCAAGGCCGGCGCGGTTTCCAATTAGGTGCGGCGGAGGTGCCAGCCAGAACCCAGGTGCGCACCTCCCTGCTTGGCTGTAGTCGAATTTTCATATTCGCTGCCAGACTCGCTATGTTAGATTGACCGTTATTTGCCACCAAATTTGAGACCCCACGCGGCAGCGGAGGATAAACGAATTGTCAAAAGACATGGTCCCCAAAAAGATATTTTTCACCAAGGGGGTCGGCAAGCATAAGGAGCGTCTTACATCCTTCGAACTGGCGCTACGGGACGCCGGCATTGCCGCGCAGAATCTGGTACGGGTGTCCTCCATTTTTCCGCCACAATGCAAATTGGTTCCGCGCTCGCAGGGATTAACCTATCTCAGCCCCGGAGAGGTAGTGTTCGCGGTTGTGGCTGAGAATTCAACGCACGAGCCGCATCGGCTGTTGGCTTCGAGCATCGGCGTGGCCATTCCGGCTGATCGCAATACCTACGGTTATCTCAGCGAGCATCATTCTTTTGGAGAAACCGAAGACGCCGCCGGAGACTATGCCGAAGAGTTAGCCGCAGAAATGTTGGCTACGACGCTGAATGTGGAGTTCGATCCGGACCGGTCCTGGGACGAGAAGAAGGAGATTTACCGGATCTCGAACAAAATCGTGCGGACAGCGAATGTGACGCAATCGGCGGTGGGGGATAAGCGCGGGTTGTGGACGACGGTGATCGCCTCGGCGGTTTTGATTTTCGACTGATCGAAATGGTGTTGATTTGTCATTCCGAGCGGAGCGAGGAATCTGCTTTCTCTCGGCCGCCGGCAGACAGCAGATTCCTCGTCGCCGCGCTCTTCGAAATGACAAAGTACGAAAGCGGCCTTGCCTTCTACGAAAGCAGCCGCCCTACCTCGCTGCTTTCTCCTTCTTGCCTTTTAATTTTCCGCCGTTCTTGTCTTTGCCCAGCCGCTCCAGCACCGCCGCTACGATAAGCGGCAAACCGACGGTCGCGTCCACGAACACCTCTCCGAACTTGCCGCCCTCAGCTTGAGGGACGAACTTGCCCCAGGAAATGGCCTCACTGTAGGGACTACCCGACAAGCCTCCCCAATACACCGGCTCGGGACAGATGCGCACGCCGTAGTGGTAACGCTTGAGCGGAACGTTTTCGCCCAGACGCCGGTGGCGCAGTTCGATGAATGGTCCAAATTGCTGCGACCAGTTGCGCGGCACGCCGCCTCCGATGGTTAAAATTCCCAGGCGCGTTTGCCGCAGCAACGTGGCGGCAAAGTGTTCCAGATCTTCGAATGGGTCGAAACGAATCTTGTGTCTGCCCGTGGATTCTCGTAGACGATTATTGAGAGCGACGTCCAAACCCAGTTCAGAATCGGTAAACGCAGGCACAAAGACCGGAACGCCTTGCTCGAAGGCCGACTTGAGAATTCCCCGGTCTTTTGAATGCTTCGCCAGATGTGCCCCGATGGCGTGATTCAGCTTGTAAGAGCACATTACTTCGCTGTGGTCCCAGGCTTCCAGTATTTGAGACATCACCTCTTCCACGTCATCGAGATTCTGCTCTGGCTCGAGGGTGTCGTAGACGCGGTTGTAACCCTGTTCGTAGAGTTCGGTATCCGGGACGTCCGGGTTGTAGCGGAAGTGAGCGCGGCCGGTTGCCTCGACCAGCCCGTGCGCCATCAGAGCGCCGGTTGAAACAATGGCGTTGACGATGCCGCGGTCGATCAGTTCGGCGATGATCAAGCCCTGTTTGGCGACGGTCATGGCGCCGGCAAGAGTCATCACCACGAAGCATTCTTTGTCGCGCGCCATAGCTTCGAGCACGTCGGCGGCTTCGCCTACCTGGCGGCCGGTGAAGGCGGTCTTCGACATAGCGCGCACCAGATCGTCGACCGAGTGCACCTCTGTCAGATCGAGCGGTTCGAGCGGAATGAGTTTGTCCTCGATCGGGTTGTGCAGCTTGCGGTCGATGCCCGCGCCGTCATGATTGCCGTGCTTCAAAGGTGCCTCCGTCTGGGATTGCTCAAGCGAAGCTCTACTCTACTAGAAGGACGCTAAACACTGCTACCGCCGCGGACTGAAAACTGGGAACCGAAAACCGAGAATTGGTGTTTCGCTACTCGCGTTCTAATTTCGACGATAGATTGGTAAAACAAAATCTTAAATCGCGGAGGTCGCGGAGAACGGCCGCAAAGTGCGCAGAGAAATCAACGTTGCGCCCTAAGCAATCCCGCGTTCATCGAGCTTTCCTCTCCTCTGATATTCTAGTCACCCGAAGGGAGCCTACGACTTGGCGCCAGAGAAATTCCGTGTTGGTTTGGTACAGATGTCAGCTACGCCCGATCCGGAGCAGAACCTCCAGCGCGCGATCGAGCAAGTGCGAGAAGCGGCCGGGCGCGGGGCGCAAATCGTCTGCCTGCCGGAGCTGTTTCAGACGCAGTATTTCTGCCAGCGCGAGGATGCGTCGCTGTTCGATTTGGCCGAGCCGATTCCCGGGCCCACTACCGCACAACTAGCTGAGGTTGCCAAAGAACTTCGGATCGTACTGATCGCTTCCCTGTTTGAGAAACGCGCGCCGGGCGTGTATCACAACACGGCGGTGATGCTCGACGCCAATGGCGAACTGCTCGGGCGCTACCGCAAAATGCACATCCCGGACGATCCCCTCTACTACGAGAAGTATTACTTCACGCCCGGGGATTTGGGCTTCCGAGCCTTTGACACGAGCGTGGGTCGAGTGGGGACGCTGGTTTGCTGGGACCAGTGGTATCCCGAGGGCGCGCGCTTGACTGCGCTGCAAGGGGCGCAGGTGCTCTTTTACCCGACGGCCATAGGCTGGCATCCCGCGGAGAAGGCTGAGTTTGGGGAAGCGCAGCACGATGCCTGGCGGACCATCCAGCGGGCGCACGCGATCGCTAACGGTGTGTATGTAGCGGTGGTGAATCGAGTCGGATTCGAGACCGGTGATATTCGGGGGAAAGCCGTGCCGGGAGCGGGATTAGAGTTTTGGGGTGCCTCGTTTTTGTGTGATCCTTTTGGGCGGGTGATTGCTGAAGCTTCGCACGACAAGGAAGAGATTTTAGTCGGTGAAGTCGATCTGCGGGCGCTCGAGGATGTCCGCCGGAACTGGCCGTTCTTGCGCGACCGGCGGATTGATAGTTATGCGGGAATTACGAGCCGAATGATTGACTAGAGAATACTCCGCGACGCGGGCCGATAGAGTCAAAGAGTTGTCATTCCGAGGAGCGGAGCGACGAGGAATCTGCTGTCTGCAGCCCGCGAGAGAAAGCAGATTCCTCGCTCCGCCCGGAATGACAAACCTAGATGCGTTTGTTAGCAAGTCGAGCCGGCGGGACGCCGGCGCTACTCATGAACGTGACTCCTTCCAAACTTCATATGCCGGCCGAATGGGAGCTGCACGCAGCTACCTGGCTGGCCTGGCCTCACCATCGCAACGATTGGCCGGGGAAGTTCGAACCGATCCCCTGGGTGTATGCGGAAATCATTCGCTATCTGGCGCGGCATGAGCGCGTCGAAGTCATCGTCGATGACGTCGCTGCGGAGAAGAAGGCCCGCAAGATCCTCACGCTGGCCAACGCCTGGAGTGAGAACGTCAGCTTCCGCCGCTGGCCGACGAACCGGGTATGGACACGCGATTCGGGATGCACGTTTGTAGTCGGCAATCGCCACGTAGGGACGACCGCCTTCGGCCGTCCGCCCCAGCGAGGTTCCGGAAGGACGGGCGAGGACGCCCGTCCTTCCACCAGTTCCATCGCCGGAGTCAAATGGCGCTTCAACGCCTGGGCCAAGTACTCCAACTGGAAGCTCGACGAAAAAATTGGCAGTCTGATGGCTAAGGCCGCGCGCGCCGAGGAGATCCCCGCCGCGTGCGGGAAGCAGCGCGTCGTGCTCGAAGGTGGCTCGATTGACGTGAATGGCCGGGGAACATTGCTCACTACAGAGGAATGCTTGCTGAGCAAAGTGCAGCAACGCAATCCCCAGATGAAGCGTGGAGACTATGAAAAAGTCTTCGCCGATAATCTTGGCATCAAGAATGTGATCTGGCTGGCTTCCGGAATCGCGGGCGACGATACGCACGGCCACGTCGATGACCTGACCCGCTTCGTTGCCCCGGATACTGTCGTAACGGTAGTCGAATCCGATCCCAACGATCCCAACTACGAGCCGTTGCGCGAGAACATCCGCCGCCTGCGCGAGGCGGCAGATCAAGACGGAAAGCCGCTGGCGATTGTCGAACTGCCGATGCCTTCGCCTGTGGTTTTTGAGAAGCGCCGACTGCCTGCGAGCTATGCAAACTTCTACATTGCTAATGGCATCGTGCTGGTTCCGGTGTTCAACGATCCGAATGACCGCTTTGCGCTGGATATTCTCGCCGACTTGTTTCCGGATCGCGAAGTTGTCGGCATTTACTGCGGAGATTTGGTCTGGGGGTTCGGGACGATCCATTGCATGACCCAGCAGCAACCGGCGGTCTGATCTTTGTTTTCCCGCGCTGTAGAGACGTTCGCACGGCTACATCTCAGGGCTCGTGACCCCATTCGCCTTATCATTTCGGGCGAAGCGAGAAATCTGCTTTCTCTTGGACGCAGGCAAACAGCAGATTCCTCGCGCTCGGAATGACAAGAGTGATAATTTCGTCAAAAAGGCGAGAAGTAGCAATTACGTCTCTACAGATAGGCGTCTTCGCTCCCCTAGCAAGCCAACCCCTGCCAGAAGGTAAAGAGCGATCGTCAACAGCAACAAGGCTCGAATGCCAATGATCAAGGACAGGTTCTCCAGCAACCCTCCGGCTACCGCACCCAACATGTTCGCACCCAAGGCCGCACTCGGAGAATCGGTCGCCTGGAACTCGGTTGCAAACAGCAGGCCGGCGAAGAAAACCGGTATGGCAAAAATGCACGCCGCTAGCCAGCCCACAAACGCGGCTGATCCGGGAATTCGATGGAAAGGAACGAAATAAGCCAGCAACAGCCCAACCACAAGGCCCATCACGTACAACCTGGGAGGCCGCGGCCTGGACTGCTTTTCGATGACTGCATTGGCTAACAGAAGCGCGATCAGAAGGGCTCCGATGACAATGCCATTCACTTGCCAAGTGGTTCCAAAATAGAGCGCCAGCCGGCTGACCACCTGGGTCTCCAGCAGCAGAAAACCCGCGCCCATACTGAAGAAGAAAAGGGATGGAACCCGCTGGCGGGCTTCGGGAATCCGCCAGTAAAGACCCGCTCCCAGCAGGAGGACCAGCACTGCGACCGACAGGAACACGCCGGGCATCCAGTGCCCTTGCTGATAAAGGTAGGGCCAATCGTCGGTGGTGATCGCCACTGGAGGCGAGTCCAGGAATGAAGGACGATGGCTGCTCACGAATTGGCTCAGGAGCGGATTGGACGCCAGCTTCTGCTCCACCCAGCCGGAGTTCGAGATGGCGAAGCAGTGGGCCCCGGCAGTATAGCTGGACAACGCCCGGAAGATGACGGGCTGCTTGCCGAAAGCCTGGGCTAGCATCTCCCGCAGGCGCTGTCCGAGCCAGGGACGTGGCACTTCGAACTTGACGAACAACACACCGTCGGGCGCCAGAAGTTTCTTCGCCTCCAGGAACGACTCTTTTGTATAGACAAAATTGTCAATCCTCATGTTGGAGTAGTCCGAGAGTTCGGTGTGGGAGTCGAGCAGGCCAAACAGCACCAGGTCGTAGGGCCCGCTGGTTCGCTTCATGAAGGCGCGTGCGTCGGTCACGTGAACCGATACCTGTGGAGCGCTGTACGGGTGTTCAGGATGGCTCTTGCCCAAGGCCAAAATGCGAGGATCGATCTCCACGGCGTCGACAGACGCAGCGTTATGACGCACTGCGGCGGCCACATCATTGCCTGTCCCCGATCCCACAATCAGCACCCGAGGCGATGGAGCGGCGAACGCGAATGGCAGGTTATAGGGATTTTCGTCGACCGCTTCCTTCAGCAAACCGGGATGTCGCTCCAGAAACTCAGCCGAGAGATTCGACATGGACTGGTATCCGGTGTGGTTCACCTGGACGGACGCGTCTTTGAATTCTCCATCGGGAAAGTCGTGAATGGTGACGCTGATCTGTTGATACGGGGTCCAGGAAGTGAAATGCAGTGGAGTGGAAACATCGTGCAGGAGAAGAGCCGCTGGTATGGCGAGGCTGGCAAACAGCAGGCCTCGCCGGCCGCGATCCTGCAGCAACCCTACTCCGACAAAGATTACCGCCATCCACACTCCGGGCGGGAGAGCCAGCCACGACACGGCGAAGAAACCGAGAATTCCCGCGAGGCTTGCCGCCAGATTCCACGAGTAGGCTTGCAGCGGGCGCGCGGCCAGCTCCAGTTCCCTGCTGACGATTTGGCCGAGCGGGATGAAAACATAAGTGATCAGAAATAGGAGGACCGCTGTAAGAAAGGCGGCTATGAGGAAATTAGGCCAGTTCCTGGCAGTATCGGTCGCCCAGACCGCAAACTCCTGTCCAGCGCCCAGCGAACTCGACAGGCTTTCAAAAATGTGTTCGCTGCTCCACGGCCAGCGCACGGCCATGATCAAGCCGAGAAGCGCCACCACAGAGGTCCACCAACGGACGGGACGGCGGGCCAGGGCGCAACCTGCTCCGAAGCCAAGAAAGCAAACCAGTAGCGCGAGATTCTTCACGTAGGCAAAGATGCGTACCTCGGTGCCGATCCAGCGGATCAGCGCCAGCTCGGCAAACAGAGTGAGGAAGCTGCCCAGCACCAGTTGCCACCAGCTTCCATGCCGAGAGCTTTCCAGGTCAGGCGATGACTGGGAAGAACGCGATCTCCGTACCAGCGCGATAAAATGGACACATAGAAAGCCAACGGCAAGGAAAAATCCGAGTACTCGCCAATTCATCAGACATCCTCTCCAGTCGTGCATCAAGTGACAAACCATCTAGATTTGTCATTTCGAGCGCAGCGAGAAACCTGCTTTCTCTTGGCGCCCGCAAACTGCAGATTCCTCGTTGCTCAGTTCCTCAGAATGACCATGACCATTTTGGACTTTGTCAGCAGTCTGGCGGAGCTTCGCTTTGCGGACCGCCGAGGGCGGCTGTCCACACACAAATATGGCGCTTACACCGCTATAAGGGAGTCTACGGGCAAAAGGCCAACGACCAAGTGCTAACTCTTATACTGCGTGGGCTGGGGACCCTTCTCCAGCATTTCGCGATTCCAGATGGCGCCGTCGCGGGTGTAGCTGGCAAGCTCGAAATCCTGCGTCAGCTCCAGCGCATCGACGGGACAGGCGTCCTCGCAAAGGCCGCAGAACATACAGCGGCTGAGGTCGTACGTAAAGGTAGTGAGTTCCTTGCGGCGAGTATGTTCGTTGCGGGCGCTGGAGACTACGATCAGGTTCTCAGGGCATGCCAAAGCACACAGGTCGCAGGCAATGCACATGGTTTCGTTGGTATCGGGATTAACGTTCAGCCGGGGCGCGCCGCGGTAACGCTCGGCCACTTGTGGCCTCTGCAGCGGATATTGCTCTGTATAAATCTCCTTGGGATGCTGGTAGCGAAAGGTCAGGCTCAGACCCTGAAGCAGGTCGATCAGGAAGACTTTGCGCAGCAGGTTCGGGATCCGCATATTGTGGGTAGGATATCACCAACCGGCAAGGGCAAGAAGGCGTCGCCTCACTTCAATAGTGAGGTCTGTCAGGTCGAGCCTGGGGTTCTCTGCGTCCTCTGCGGGGAACACCCGCAGAGCTTTGTTACCGAAAGGGAGATATCCCGGTAGGAACATCTCCCCTCGATTGAATATTACACGTGAGTATTACGCTGCCCTTGCGGGCACTGTCTGCATGCGGGCCGCAGCCGGCTTGATGAAAGCCGCCACTACCAGGCCGACGATCAGAAAGCCAATGAATCGGTCGGCCAGCATCCCGCCGGTGTAGTTGGCTGGGAAGCCATACCAGTTCCAGTATTCGATGGTCATGGCCGCTCCCGCCATTAATCCTGCCAGAACCACAAAACCGACCCGGGAGGTGTAGCTGGTCAGTCCAACTGCCAGCGAGAGCAAGAAAGCCGCCACCAGCGCCTGGACAATGTTTGTCAGGCATTCGATGGTTAACTGGCGTCCCATCGCGGAGGTCGCGCCGCTGGCATGGTAGATCAGAACTCCCCAGGGTCCGCCGACCTGGTCGCCGCGCATTTTTCCCGAGGCATCGACTTCAGGGAAGAAGTAGAAGCCCGACTGTGGGAGGGAGGTTCTCATGGTATCCATCATGGGCTGCTGGGTAGGGAGATTCGTAACCCCACGCTCCCCTAGCCCCAATACCATATGAGACAGTCCGCCCCACAGGAACAGAGCGACCCCGCCCAAGATGCCTGCCAACAGGATTCGTTTTGTCATAAAGTCCTCCAGGGCGGCATATTATGCATAAAAGGTGGGGAAAAGGGAACCTATCCGTATCCGATTTAATGGAGCGATGCGGATTACAAAGACACCCATTGACTAACTGTCTATGACTCGCGCCATCATTTCGGGAAGCCCCGCCACAGATGAACTGTGGATGGAGAAGGCCCTCCGCGCCGCCCATCGTGCGCTGGAAGCGGGCGAAGTGCCTGTAGGCGCAGTGGTTGTGTGCGACGGCCGCATTGTGGGAGAGGGCTGGAATCGCAATCTAACCGACTGCGATCCGACCGCGCACGCGGAGATGGTCGCCTTGCGCGAGGCGGGCAAAAACCTGGGTAACCACCGCCTGGGCGGCTGCGAGATGTTTGTTACAATCGAGCCGTGCCCCATGTGCGCGGGGGCGCTGGTACACGCGCGGCTGGCGCGACTGGTGTACGGCGCCGATGATCCCAAGGCAGGCGCGGTTCACTCGGTGCTCGAAGTACTGAACCACCCCAAGCTGAACCATCGCATGGAAGTCCGTGGTGGCGTGCTGGGGAGCCGGTGTGCGGAGTTGCTGAAAACGTTCTTTAAGAATCGGCGTTAGCCCTTGGCCTTTAGCCGTTAGCCTGAGTCAAAGAATGTCGGGGAGGCAGAGGCATAGGCAGCAGCAAGAAAGATCCAGTGGCTAAAGGCTAACGGCTAACGGCTGCTTTCCGGAGAGGTGCGTGAGTGGTTGAAACGATCCGCCTCGAAAGCGGACATACCTTAACGGGTATCGGGGGTTCGAATCCCTCCCTCTCCGCCAGAAATATCTCGCTGTAAACACTAGCGTTAGTTCACCCGTCATTTATTATTGTGCCACTTTTGTGCGCACCTTCTATCCCGTGCTTACAATGAGATGGATGACGCCGCTCTTACAAGAAAGTGCTGCCTGAATATCCCGCGTATTCCGATGTCACATCTTCGCCGCCTGATTTCGTCCCAGACTCAAGGGCATTCGCTAGGGATGGGCGCGGTATCAAGGGAGTTCTGGTGGTTATACGGAGTCCCAGAAGTGCGAGAGTGCTTGGAACGCCGCTTTCTATGTCCGGGGACGTTCCGCGTGCGGGAGAATCGCAGGTGAGTGTGCCGAAAACCCCAGAATATAAGGAATCTGACCTCAGCTCATTAAGCCTCCTGGGTTATTTCGACCAGCAGGTGCTCGCCGCGTACCGAAACGAGCCGCACAAATACTCAATCGCATCCGACTATTTTGAGGGGACACTGAGCGTTACTAGCGAATACTATAGCGAGTTGGAAGCCGCCGGAAAAACCGACGAATCTGTGAGCATCGGGTTCGGATATAGAACACTGCGCGACGGCAATCTTGCAATCGTGGCATGGCTCCCCGACTTGGTTGAGAAGTCTAAGTCGCATATCCGAAGATGGGCCGCGTTCCGTCTAAGAAATCCTGAATGGACAACTGACCATGACGAGCGATTTAGTAACTGGCTTCGACGTTACGTGGAAGGATGCTGGGACATTGACAACGGGCCACTTTTCTATCTTGGGGAAACGATAAAGACAGTGAATGGCTTGACCTCAGAGTTGGTGGGCGTTCGATTGTACCAACATGAGATAGAGCAAACGCTAGGCTTTCCGTCTGCCGAAAATACGCATCGGTATCAAGATGCACATAAGGCACTGTATGGGTATTTGATAGACGGCCTTGACAAAAAGTGCATTGTCACACTCGGTTCCAAGCTCGGGAGAACACTGCACGTCAGCAGTAGGAAAACAGCTGAAGCCATCACGGAGTTATTTCCCGGTCTCGGGACCTCCCCAAGCTTCTTAGCCGCAGTGAATCTTGTCAGTGAGCAACGCCGGCTCGCTTCTCACGGGGTACGACCTAAACCCAAAAGCTTCTCTGCGTTTTCCAAGTTTACAGAAGACCTCTCTCTTTGTTTGAAAGCCGTCAAGGAGCTACTCGCCATGATTGAAAATGAGTTCGGTGTAGATGGAGAGGCAGCCCGCAAAAGGCACGAGGCAAGAGAACGGCTGCCCAAAATCAATCACGGGCGCAGCCCACACTCATCGCTTGTCGAAGCAGGACGGATGGAAGGCAAGACCGTCGGAAAGGTCGAAGTCGGATACCGTGAGGACAGAGAGGGCGTACACGGAAGCGAAGTCATCATAATCCATTTCAGAGACGGCTCAATATTGGGGCTTGAAACAGGTTCAAATGCCGGAAATTTCGTAAGAGCCGACAATGGACTACGCCCGGAGAATTTCCATGTTAACTTCCGGCCACACTGGGTCCCTGAGCTTCCAAAAGGTATGCGACAAACAGTCTCCACTAGGAAAAAGACGGGCGGTCCAAAGTGAGAGTGTGAGTATGCAGAGCATCATCGTCAAACGAACGGCTCTACTTCTGTTGTTGTTCCCTGCCCTCGCTATCACCGGAGGGTATGCTCAAGAACAAAAGTATACCCTGCACGTGACCAGCTATAAGTACGAGTATGTCGGCGACAAGCCAGCCCCCGATTGCAGCAAAGTGCCTTGCGTTGTGGCGATTTTCACGGTAGAAGGCGATACACTAAACCCCGATTCCAATGTCATTCACCACTTCTTATTGCAATGCAAATCATGGATACTCACAGGGGACAATACAATAAAGGCCGGGAAATGTCGCGGACTACGAGTCGGGGGCAACTACAATGTGGTTTTGGATGGCGTCGGGAATGAATGTACTGTTCCCCGGCGATAAAACAGACCTAGAGCAGACAGACCCTCTCTATCGTATCCTTGAGGAAAGGGAACAATCCAAGTATCATCACGGAAAATAATGCTTGGAGTCGTTATCTTCGTGGTTTTGCGAGACGCGTGACGCGGCCACCACTTCGGATCCCAGGGGAGCCCATGACCGGTGAAACGTGCGCGCCCAGTGTTCCGTGGAGATCGACGCATCCCACGTTCTCGCCCGGCGATACGTGGGGCACCCACTGACAACGCCGGAGTTCGGGCGCTAGATATTTACGCGCTGTTCGGTATGCCGGCTCAGATACCAGCAGGGGTTGTAGCCGAGGTGCGGAAACAGCGAATGGGCGCAGGTTTGGGCTTCCTGGTGGTCGAATACGTATTCAACCTTGTTGTTTTTCTCGGCGATGGCGTAGTAGCGATAGACCGTGACGGTGCCGAAGGGATTACGGTTTGTGGCGATGCGGTAACGGAGGACGAAGTAGTCGCCTGCGTACAGAGCAAGCAGAAGAGTCAAGAGCGCGAGGGCGACGATGATGAGTCTCCGTTTCATGGAGCTCTGGATAGCTTCATCCTAGGTTTGTCATTCCGAGCGGAGCGAGGAATCTGCTTTCTCTCGCGGGCGGCAGACTGCAGATTCCTCGTCGCTCCGCTCCTCGGAATGACAAGTCTTTACCTGTCGTACTCATACAGTCTTTGCCAGCTGTCTGGGGGGCGCTGAAACGGCGCTCCACCCAAAGTCGCGACTCTTGCGCGACATTCTAGACAGTCCTGCTCAAGACGACTTCCGCCACACAACCTCTCGCGCCAGGCCGATTGGAGAGTTCAATGGTTCCTTGATGCGCCTCCGCGATTTGGCGGGAGAGCACCAGTCCTACCCCGTTGCCGCTGGGCTTTGTGGTGTAGAACGGAGTGAACAGGTTACTCGGGTTGAGCAGGCCGGGGCCGTTATCTTCGATGGTCATGGTCACATCTTTATCGCTGGTCCTCCAGCTCACCGTAACTTCCGGCAGTCGTGCGGAGCCGTTATCCGCGGCGCTGGCCTCCAGCGCCGCTTCGGCCGCGTTGCGCACCAGGTTGATGAGCATCTGCTCGAGTTGATCTGGGTCGACCATCATCTCTACGTCGGGACCCGCGGCCACTCTTACCTCCATGCGGGTTTCCAAAGCCGCGACGCGCAGCGCAATGTTGCTCAAGGAACTCTTGCGCCGAACCGGCGGCGGCATTTGCGCGAGTTGACGGTATGCTTGCAGAAATCGATTGAGCGAAGCGGCGCGGGTTTCGATGATTTCCAGGCCACGGACGAAGTCCTGCCGTTCCTGCTGACTGAGTTCTGTTTGTGCAATGCGCGCCTGCAGGCTGCCCGCAATTGACTTGATGGGAGTGAGTGAATTGTTCAGCTCATGACCGAGCACGCGCACCAAACGTTGCCAGGCATTGCGTTCCTCTTCCCGAAGGGCGCGGCTTACATCGGACAATACCACCAGAGTGTGAGGCACTCCCTTCTGGCGAAAGGAGCTGCGGCGGACCAGCCAGCGCGCCTGGGAAGCGGCAAACTGCATGGGTACTAGCGACTCGTCAGCGACTTTCAGGCAGCCCTGCAGGCCGATCTCCTGGGCGGTGCGCCCCAGCAACCTGACCGAGGGCTGTTGCAGCAGGCGTTCGCCTGCCGAGTTCACCAATTGCAAGCGATTGTCGGGGTCGAAAGCAAATAGAGGAATATCGATCTCTTCAACCACACGCCGTAGCAGCGCGGTGGCTTCAATGGCGCGCGTGCGCTGGTCTGAGAGCATGTCGGCCAGGGCATTTACTTCCAGAGAAAGCTCGCCGAGCGCGTCTTCGGGCACGGCGTTGCGGGCGCGGAAAGAATAATCCTCCTCGCGCAAAGCGGCGACTACGTTGGCCAGGGTCTGCAGAGGACGAGTCGCGTGCTCCTGGAGCGCCATCGCCAACAGCCACCACACGATTATTTCCAGCAGGAAAAGGGTTACTTTGGATTCTATAGTCCAGGACTGATCCCAAATGAGCGCGCCGCTGATGATGGCTCCGGGGAGCGCGACCAGCCCGGAAAACAGGCTTACACGACGTGCGTAGAGCAGGCGTTTTCGCGGCTGGTGTTTGTCCCCAGGCCGGTCATCAGAGCCCATACTTTTCCATCCGGCGGTAGAGCGCGCCGCGGCTTAGGCCCAGGGCCTCGGCGGCCTGGCTTACGTTGCCTTGGAAACGCTGCAGCGCTTTGCGAATCAGGATGCTCTCCACGCCCTCAAGACTTAGTTCTTCCAGATTTTGATCCTGCACTCGGGTTGCGCTTAAGCCGAGATCGGCGGGCTGGATTTCGGTGGTCCGGCACATCAGCACCGCGCGCTCCATCGCGTGCTCCAATTCGCGCACGTTGCCCGGCCAGGAGTAATGCAGCAGAGCTTGCAGAGCCGAGGGATCCAAACCGTGTATCTGCCGGCGATAACGCGTCGCGTGGCTGGAGAGAAAATGTCCGGCGAGTATCGGGATGTCTTCCCGGCGTTCGCGCAGCGGAGGCAGATGGACCTCCACGGTATTCAGCCGGAATAATAAATCTTCGCGAAACTGGCCGGCGGAGCACGCGGCTCGCAGATCGGCGTTGGTAGCGGAAATCACGCGCACGTCCAACTGCCGTGAGCGCGAAGAGCCCACGCGCTCGACTTCTCCTGATTCCAGCACGCGCAGCAATTTGGCTTGCTGGCGAAAGGGAACGTTGCCGATTTCATCCAGGAAAATGGTGCCGCCGTCGGCAAGTTCGAAGCGCCCGATGCGGTCCACGCGCGCATCGGTGAACGCGCCCTTCACATGGCCGAAGATCTCGCTTTCCGAAAGTACCTTCCCGATAAGGCGCCAGTATTGACCGAAACCATGGGGCGCGATGCCCACGGCGACAACGCATGCAGAGTGCGCGCCACAATTTCCTTGCCCGTGCCGTGCTCTCCGGTGACTAGGACATTGGCGTCGGAAGGTCCAACGCGAGTGATGGTTTCAAGCACGGCCTGCATAGAAGGCGCGTTAGCAATGAATTCGGGCCGGCCATCGGCGCGGAGCAATCGATTCTCCGCCTCCAGGCGTTCGGCCTGCTGCAAAGCGCGACGCAGCTCTATTTGGGTGCGAATGATGGCAAGCAGCCGCTCATTGTCCCAGGGCTTTTGGATGAAGTCGCGCGCCCCTCGACGCATGGCCTCGACTGCGAGTTCCCACATTGCCCCAGGCGGTCATCACCACGACTGGAACGGTGCTGTCGAGCGCAAGCACCT